>NZ_JAUBQH010000006.1:0-180012 GCF_036701145.1 Microcoleus sp. Pol17C6 | reverse complement strand
TGGGATTTTAAAATCCCAAAAGCCTTTCGACCCCAATTATTTGACTGCTACCCCTTGACAGGTCAAGACAGTATCTACGGGGGCTACGCCAACGAAGAGGATCGCACTTTTATCCAAACAACCGCTGCTGCCCGTTTGCCGCATCTTTCCCGGCATAAATCTCGCGCGTTCCCTTGGGAATATAAATCCAATCGAATTCTTGCAAGCGGTTTGTTAAATTGGAAATGCTCACTCCCAATTCATCTCTCATTTTGTATAAATGCGACCACTTAGTTAAATCGCGTCCCTGTCTTTTTTCCTCCAAAATACACCGAGGCATCAACAAACAGCTTGCAAAATATTGCGCTTGCCATTCGATCGACAAAACCTTATTATCAGCACTCGCACCCCGACAAACAAACGGTTCCTCGACATCCTGGGCGGTTTTTCCTTCATTGCCCAAGTTTAATTCCAACTGTTCCACAGTGCCGTCTGCTTCGTCTTGATTGACGTGTAGCACCCAGTGGCCGATTTCGTGGGCGATCGTCGATTCGATGAAACCCGGCGGTTTTTCGAGAATCTGTTCGTTGATTTCGATTAACCGCTGCTGTGGCAAAATCCTCGCCGCGATCGCACCCTCTTCATCCGGCTCAATGCACTCCCAAACTACGCCCAAATCCAGAAAATCAGCAACCGTTGTCGCATCAAAAGGCCATCTCGGAGCAAAATTTTGCGTTTTCTGCATCTGCATCAAGATGTCATTTGCCAAACGCTCGATCGTTTCTTTGGGATAGAAGCAATACGGCTTAAAAATACTCACTATGAGGGGCCTCTCTTACGCTTCAAAAGACTGTTTGAGCCAATCTGGATTTTCTTGCATCCGGCGGAAAAGAGCCTGCATTTCCTTCGGATTCTGCTTCAGCAGCGCTTCGTACTGCTGCGGCAGCCTCCCCGCCAAGAAAATCAATTCCTCTTCGTTTATGTCTAGATTTCGCGCTAATGCTCGGATTACGTCCTCTTTTGGCGCATAATCCGCTCGATCGTTCTCCAACTTCGACAAATAAGTAAAGTCCACACTTAGCATACCTGCTAGCTCACGTTGTGAGTAAGCCTTGTCCTTGCGAGCTTGACGGATCAGTCTTCCAAATGTTTGTTCCACGGTTTTTCGCCTCCTGACAAGCATTCTAGCCTGTTTTGATGAAAAGTTCAACAAAATACTTGACGGGAAAATCAACCCGCGCTACCATAAGGTTAGTTGACGCTTTAATCAACTAAATAACCCTGACTGGTAGGGTTAAGGGTACAAACTAGCCTAGCTCATACGCTACATATAGCGTCGTCAACTGTAGAGGAGTGAGAAGCGCTGGGCGTCAAAACGCTTGTACGCAGCAAATAAGGAGGAGCAGATAGCAAATGCTGAGAACCTGGACAGACACGCATTACAAGCTCGAAGACGATGACTGGCTATACATCGCCACCCACGAAGAACAAAGCTCAGCCTCACTGGTTTGTCCCGGCTACGCGCGGGATGGCGAAGGCTTCAGCATCCACTTCACCCCAGCGCACCTAGAAACGTTAGAGCATTTGCTCGCCGCGCTGCGGATTATCAAAGCTCAACAAGAGGCGGTGCTTGAGTATACCTATCCAGAACCAAAAGCGACAACACATCTCATTAGGTAATGGAAGGAAGAAGGAAGAAGGAAGAAGGAAGAAGGAAGAAAAATAATTCGAGTGTTGTGAGTTCCCAATTCCCAATTACCGATTCCTAATAGTCAGAACATAAATCAATAATTAAGGAAAAACGAACAATGACTACTAAAACACAAGAAAGACCTACATTTTCAGTATTTGGTGCCAAACCGAGCAATGCTTTGCTAGTACCAGAAATCCCGATCGCAGTACGTAACAATTGCCAGGCCGGCCAGTGGACAATTGGCGATACAGACTACGGTTCCAAGTGTTCCATGACAATCCTCAAATTCTCCAAATTCTTCGGTTCCCTCGGTCAAACTTCCCACACACTGTGGGGTCAACTGTGGTTTGTCGCAGAAAGTGGCGAACTGCCGCAAGGAGTTGTCATGGTGACATACATCAAAAACCGCAGCTTGAACGATTTTAACCGTTTGGTAGCATCAGTTCAATCTCGCGGCGTAGAACCTGCAACCGGAATTTTTGTTCCCGAATTTGTCAAGCATTCCGGTCAAAAACCAGACGACAGCGGAGTAGTAAAACCGATTAACTACTACAGCTTGAAATGGTCTTGGATGGAGCGTAAAGACTGGGGAGTAATCGACCAAGCCGCAGCAGTTTTGTCAGATTCTAGCAATCAATCGCGGATGATTGACTTAGAAGGAACAAAAGCTATGGTGTGTTTAGATAACCTGCCGGCGCAGCAAGTTGCCTGCTTGATGGCCGCTCACGCTGGCGGTGAAAGCGATGCTCTTGCTTTGAATTCCAACGGCGGTATGTCGCTACCGCCAGCGGAAGACAAATCAACTGCTGACTTGTTCTAATTCTGTTGTAAAGGCGCGATTAAATCGCGCCTTTACCATAACTGTTACAACGCATAATGAAATGAAGAAATTAACGAATCTAAAAACCCAACCCAACCTCCAAGAAAGCCGTTTGAAAGAGAATCTTGAGCTGCTAGACCAAATTCGGGCAGACGCAGTTAACGACATCGAAAGTCTCACCGAAGACTTCCAACACATGACTTTAGTTGCCGAATCTGTCCAGCGGAATTACCGAGCTTTGTTAGCAGAAAATCAATTGCTAAAAGGCACACTCTTAAGTATAATTGATGAGTGCGGCTGCGGGCAAGGAAATCGGTGCGATCGCTGCTGGAAAATTCTCAAAATTCTAGGTATTGCCAATCCAGAAGAAAAACCCGACGCAGCCACAAAGTACCGTTCCCTTCTCAGCCAACTCCGCAACTTAGAATAACTGAAAACGTTTCATTCACAAGTGTCGAAAAGTTATAATCAGGAGAAGCAAAAATTATGACAATAGCAACTGCCAAGGATACCAAAGCCCAAATTTTGCAAAACTTTCAGCAGATTTTAGCAGACAAAAAAAAGATCGAATCTAAAGTCGAAACCAAAGAACAGTCAGCCGAAAAAGCCAAGAACAAACAACTCCTCGAAGTCGCCTCCACCTACACAATTGACAGCATCGTCAAAGGCTTAGCAGACTTACAATTAGATTTCGGCAGCATCACCAGCGGACTTTCCGAAAAACTGAAGGCGGAATCTTCAAAATTAGACGAATTAAAACGCGCCATCGAAATTGAAGCCGCACAATTGCAAGAGTTGCAGCAAATCAGAGTTGTAGCAGACGCCCTCCACATTTTAACTCAAGAGCACCGAGAAAAACTGACCCTGCTCCAACAAAACAGCGCCAACCAGCGCGAACTTATCGAAAAAGACACCACCCAAAAACGCAAAATTTGGGAAAAAGAACAGCAAGAATTTGAGGCAGCAGTTCAAGAAGAAACTGCACTCATAACTAAAAAGCGTCAGGAAGAAACAGCCGATTACCAATACGAATTAGAACGCACCCGCAAAATCGAAACCGACGAATACGAAGAAACGAAGCGCAAACTAGAACGGGACTTGCAAGAATCTACCCGCGAAAAAGAAAAAAATTGGGTGGAACGGGAAAAAGTCCTCAGCGACAATCAAGCGGAGTTTGAAGAGAATCAAAGAAAAGTCGCCGGATTTGAAGAAGAACTCAAGCAGACTTACGTCAAAGCCAAAGAAGAAGCAATTCAAGAAGTTTCCCGCGAAGCTAAAGTCAAGGCAGATTTAGTGGAGAAAGAATGGGAAGGAAGCAAGCAGGGATATGAATTGAAAGTGCAATCTCTACTGCAGACAATTGAGCGACAAACCGAACAAATCGCCGAAATCTCTACACAATTGCAAGCGACGATGAAGCAAGCGCAAGACTTGGCACTGAAAGCTTTTGCTACCAAAGCTTAAGGTTTGTAGCTCAATTTTGGATAATAATAGGCGGTTGAAACCGCTCAAGAGTCAAACAAAATCCGCCGATGCGGACTAACAAAGTTAGGAGATGAAAGCGATGGCGAGAATGAATGACAAAAATACGAAGGCTGAAATATTAGAAGCTTATAAACAGTTGGAACAGGAAAAAAATGCACTAGATTCGCAACTGAAGCAGCTTAATAACGATAAATCGGCCAATATTTATCAACCAGAAATCGCAATCCAAGAACTAGCAATAGCGGAAGCAAGAAAAGCAATGGCTTTAACTGAAAGCAAACAAAAAATGCAGGGGACGATCGACAATTTAATCTTACTGCAATTTGGCTTCGGTGCCGCTGTCAGCGAACTGTCGGAAAAACTGACAACAGAAGCGTCTAAACTGGGGGAATTGCAGCGAACTGTCGGCGACGAAATCCAACAACTGCAAGAGTTGCATAGTTTAGAAGATGTTGCAGAAGATACGCTGGACAATTTAATCCAACAATACGAAGAAAGCGCCAAAACATTTAGTGCGGAACTCAGCGAACAGCGCGAAACTGTTGAACAGGAATTGTTGGAACGCCGGCAAGCTTGGGAAAAAGAGCAGGAACTGCAAAAGTTGACCGTTAAGGAACGCAATGAGAATCAGCAAAAAGCTCGCCAGCGGGATGAAGAGTTGTATGCTTACGATTTGAATCTTCAGCGAAATCTCGACATCGAGGAATACCAACAGCGCCAGAAAAGGCTGTATCAAGAAATCGAAGAGTTTCAGCAAGAACAGGAGAAACAGTGGGCGGAACGCGAAAAATCAATTTCTGAACGGGAAAAACTTTATGCTGAGGTTAAAGCTAAGGTAGAAGCTTTCCCGAAAGAACTGGAAGCTAATATCAAGAACGGGAAAGATAACGGTCGCAATATTGGCAATTATCAAGCTAAAGTTAAGGCGGATTTGTCTGCTAAAGATATCGAAGGGCAAAAGCAAAATTATGAACTGCAAATTCAAGGGATGTTGCAGACAATTCAAAATCAAGATGCGCGCCTTGCTAGCTTGTCGAAACAACTAGATTCTGCTTTGAAACAGGTTCAAGATTTGGCGGTGAAGGCGATTGAGGGAGCATCGAATTTGAGTTCTTTGCAAGCAGTCAGGGAAATTGCGATCGAACAAGCGAAGACTCAGCAGAA
Organism: Microcoleus sp. Pol17C6; assembly: GCF_036701145.1. Classification (NCBI taxonomy): domain Bacteria; kingdom Bacillati; phylum Cyanobacteriota; class Cyanophyceae; order Oscillatoriales; family Microcoleaceae; genus Microcoleus; species Microcoleus sp. Pol17C6. The sequence continues at coordinate 174,871 of NZ_JAUBQH010000006.1, read as the reverse complement.
AAATAAGTAGATCGGACTCGGCGGTTGAAACTGGGGCTACACCAACGAAGTAGATAAGAGTCGGCGGTTGAAACGGCTGCATAGAGTCAAACTCTCGTTAGCGGAGGCGGACTGGGAGAAGTAGGGTGCGCCTCGGCGCACCTTACGCTATTTTGAGAAAAAACTAGCTTTGCTTAGTGGAGTTTTCAAACTGTCCACTCGCTGCGAGTCTTTCTTGAGGCTCAAACCCTATCTACAGCGTTATAGTTTTTAGTAAAAAGTTCGATCGCACTGTTCACTTATCGAAACTGTCCCTTCCTCTCCTGACCGCTTCACTCACGCTATCTATTCTTTAAGTTAATGAACCAAAAGATATATTTGACTTAGAGGCACTATGCAGAAACAAATCATACGCCAAAAAGATACTAATGCTTGGATACTTCAGTGCTGGGTTTCTTTTATTCTTGCCCTTTCCGCAACTACTGTAGGTATCATTTATTTACAGGTAGACCCTTGGCAAAAAGCTTTTATGGGTATGGGTTTAACTTTTTCAGTCGGCTCGTCTTTTACTTTAGCAAAAACCATTCGCGATAACAACGAGGCAACAACATTAACTGCCAGAATCGACGAAGCTAGAGTTGAGAAAATTCTCGCTGAACACCATCCTCTCAAATAAATTTGACTATACAATGTATACAAAAAACAGCCCGCGCGGGCTGTTTTTGTTGTTTGAGCCACAGGTTTCAAGCTGCGGATGGGAATTGGGGATTTCAATGGCTACCTTTGAACTTACGATCGCGCAACTTATTCTTTTGTCGCTGGCGAATACCGGCCTTAACTGTCGCCATATCCACCGGAAAACCAACGACAGGCATCACCTGATCCTTGCGTTCTTCTTCCAGATTCTTGAGTTCGGTGTAATCAACCCAGTGAATGCAATTCACCGGACAAGTGTCGATCGCCTCAGCAATCAACTCTTCAGAATCCCCGTCTTGTCGAACTACGCGCGATCGACCGTAATCCGGTTCAATATAAAAAGTATTGCGAGCAACGTGAGCGCAGTGCTTGCAGCCAATGCAGGTAATCTCATCAACATAGACACCTTTTTGGCGCAACACGCCGCCCAACTCCGGTTCCAAACCAGAGCGATCGGGCGCATCCCGCAAAAATCCTCCCAACTCCGGCTCTAAACCAGAGCGATCGCTTGCTGTATCTATTCCGAGTCCAGAAAGCTCAGACATTTAGACCCCCACAATAGTAAATAAGTCCGCGAAAGCGGACTTTGATGAGACAAGATTGCACAAATCTCGAAAAATTATTAAGCGCACCAGCGTTGCACCACCAAGCGGAGCGAACCGTCTTGATTTTGCTTTTGCTCAGAAATTTGGAAACCCTGCTTAGCGCTTTCATTCACCACAGTATGGTAAGCGTAGCGCTGAGTCACCTTATTCAGAAAACGGTCTACAGACCAAGCTTGCTGCCAAAACTGCAAGTCAGCCACCAATTCATACTCAGTCCCGTTCCAGCTAAAACCTACGTCGTAGCCATTTTTTTGCTCAATCACGACCTCAGCGGTGCTGGTTAGGCCGCGATAGCCGCGCACCTCAGTCGGGCCCGACTTCCAGTCGATACCCAAGTCAGTTAAAGCAGCTTCCAAAGAATTCAAATTGCGGATCTGGGTCTTAATTTGGCTAAAATGTGACATGGTGGTTCCAAAAAAACTTAAGTGAACTCAACAAAAAAAATTACCAATCGCTAAAAGCCACTTGGGCCGTCGCTTCGGCTGACTGATGCAGCGCTTGCGTGAAATATTCAGATGTTGACTCTTGGTGAAGCACCACGCCGAGCTGAGCTTCAATTGCAGCCGTTACCTCAGCACAGGAAGCACCTACAATGCCGGTGACTGTTTCCTGTACGCGGCCATCTGGATAGATCACAAACTCTAGTGTTTCCATAATTCGGGCTGACTGAATAGGAATATTGAGAACAGACACCGACACCAGCAAGCCAGGGACGATGCCTCCTGAAGTAGCTTCTTGAGAGTTGGCTGACTGACAAAGCGCTATATCAATTTTGACGAATTGATAGGTTTTGAGTCACAACTTAACAGAACTTATTAATAGGTAGAAGCAATACATCAGTTGTATGTAAAGTTTCGCGTAGATCGTGACAGCAGTCAAGTCAGTCTATTTGATGAGATTTGAGATTGGAGAGTCAGGAAGAAGGAAGAGGGGATGAACCGCAGAGGGCGCAGAGGACGCAGAGGGAAGAAGGCAGAAGGTAAAAGGCAGAAGGCAAAACGCAAAAATATAAATTCCCCCACTCCCCCTTTAATTTCCTCTGGGATCTAAAACGTCTCGTAGGCCATCGCCCAAAAGGTTGAAACCCAAAACAGTCAAAGTAATCAGCAAACCTGGAAACACGATCGTCCAAGGAGACGAAAGAGCGTATCCGCCCTTAAAAGCATCAGAAAGCATCGTCCCCAACTCAGGAACCGGCGGCTGTGCGCCCAAACCCAAAAAACCCAAACCGGCAGCTTCTAGTGTTGCCGTACCAGTCGAAAGAGTTGCTTGTACAACTAGAGGCGCCAGACTTCCCGGCAAAATGTGGCGAAAAATAATCCGCAAGTCGCTGGCGCCCAAGGCCTTGACAGCCAAAACAAATTCTTGTTCCCGCAGAGACAGCACCATACTGCGAGTTAAGCGGATGTAAATCGGAATTTGCACGAGGCTGACGGCGATAATTACGCTTTGCAGGCTCGGCCCGGTGACGGTAACAACGCCGATCGCCAGTAAAATCGAAGGAAAAGCTAACAAAATATCCGCCAAAGTGCCGATCGCCATTTCCAGCAACCCCCGAAAATACCCGGCCACCAGCCCCAAAAGCGCTCCCACAATTAAACCCGCACCCACAGAAACCAGGCTGACGACTAAAGAGATCCCCAATCCGTGCCACACCCGCACCAACAAATCTCGCCCCAAACCGTCGGTGCCAAACCAATGTTTAGCGCTAGGAGCCACCAAGCGCGACAAATAATCTCGATCGACCGCCGGATCGTAAGGGGAAAGTAGGGGGGCCAACAGTGCCGAGATCATCAGCGTTAAAGTCAAAATTAAGCCGATTTTCCCCGAAGTCGATCGCCAAAATCGTTGAAAAGCTGGTTGTGGAAATACTAAGTTTTTATTCAATCTTCGATTTTCCATCGAATGCTGTCACCAAAAAACAGAGGACTTGGGCAACTATTAGGATAAATTAACGATCGCGATCGCAGAAATACGTTAACAAGACTTCTTCCGGGAGACCAAAAACTCGGTGCGTGTATTACCGTCCACATCCAATTGCATTTTTCGCGCCAAATGGCGAATGCCTGAGTCCTTCCTTAAAGACCCTTTAAGATATAGAGAACAAGATAAATTTAAAAGCACAATGACATCAATCCTACTCAAAACCTCAGCTCGATCGCCCCTCAACGCCCCAACAATCCGCCATTTCCCCAACGGCCTCACCGTTATAGCCGAACACTTGCCGGTCGATGCGGTTAACCTCAGCGTGTGGCTCAATTTAGGCTCAGCCGTCGAACCCGACGACATTAACGGCATGGCTCACTTTTTAGAACACATGATTTTTAAGGGAACTCCCAGCATTCCCAGTGGCGAATTTGAGCGCGCGATCGAGCAACGCGGCGCTGTCACCAATGCTGCCACCAGCCAAGATTACACTAACTATTACATCACCACAGCTCCTAAAGATTTTGCCGAACTAGCTCCCCTGCAAGTCGATGTGTTGCTCAACGCCAGCATTCCCGACGACGCCTTCGATCGAGAAAGGCTGGTAGTCTTAGAAGAAATTAGACGATCGGAAGACAATCCCCGCCGCCGCACCTATCAGCGATCGATGGAATTAGCATTTGAAGTCCTGCCCTACAAGCGACCGGTACTCGGCCCGACTGCGGTAATCGAACAGCTTACCGCGCAACAAATGCGGGATTTCCACAGCAGCAGATATCACCCAGGGGCCATGACAGCCGTAGCTGTCGGCAATTTGCCAGTCGAGCAACTAATAGAAATTGTCGCAGACAGTTTTGCAGCAAAAAGTACAGCACAAAACAACAAAATAAATGTGCCTGCTGTCGGCAACTTTCACCCAGAATCCCAAATCCTGAACTACGGCCAAGAATCGCCGTTTACAGAAACAGTCCGCCGCGAATTTGTAGACTCTGCCCTTCAGCAAGCCCGACTGATCGTGATGTGGCGAGTGCCAGGTTTCATGGAAATGTCCGAAACTTATGCCCTCGACGTTTTGGCGACAATATTGGGTCACGGCCGCACAACTCGCTTGGTTCAGGATTTGCGGGAAGAAAAAGGGCTAGTCTCGTCAATTTCGGTCAGCAACATGACTCAGCGGCTCGGCGGCGTATTCTCGATTTCCGCTCAACTAGCAACAGAAAACTTGGCAGCAGTGGAAGCTGCGATCGTCCAACACATCCGCACTCTCCAAACTGAACTGGTAACAGATGCCGAAATTTCCCGCATCCGCACTCAAGTAGCAAATCGGTTTATCTTTGGTAACGAAACTCCGAGCGATCGAGCAAGTTTGTACGGTTACTATCAGTCGATGGTAGGAGATATCGCTCCTGCCCTCAACTATGCCGCCTGCATCCAAGCTCAGACTGCCGAGGATCTCCGAGAAGCCGCCGTCAAATATCTCTCTCCCGACGCAATGGGTGTTGTGGTAATTCGCCCCGACGAAGCATAAATTGGTCGATCGCCTCAACAGGGCAATTCTCCCATCCCTCTGCTTTTGAGCCATCCAACGGCATTCGGCATTCGGCAGAAACAATGTCAGCGCGCACGAGGGATTTTTAGTCAATAGTGCGTGAAATTAGATCGGCCCTCGCCTTGAAGGTTTTGTATCAAATAATTAATATGAAGCCTTTAAGGTACGGACGATCGGCAAAATAACCGTAATTTTATGAGACGAGAAACTGGGAATTATTGACGAGTCAGCAATTTAGTCTAGGGAAGCCGGATCGATCGGCGATCGTAACTCTAAAATCTAAAATCTAAAATCTAAAATCTAAAATCTAAAATCGATTGCTCGGCAAAATTACCGTAATTTTATGAGACGATAAACTGGGAATTATGGACGAGCAAGCAATTTAGTCTAGGGAAACCAGATTTATCGGCGATCGTAATTCTAAAATCTAAAATCTAACATCTAGAATCTAAAATCGATTGACAGGGGCACGCAAGCATGAAATTACAAAACTTTCTCAACTCAAAAATTAGGTACGATGCCAAAGCAATTGCTGCAGACGACGAACTCAGTGGTCAAATTCAAAGCCGCCTCATTGACCTGGGTTTACTGAAGCCTCCCGTAGACGGGGAATTTGGCCCTCTCTCTACTGCTGCACTCCACCGATTTCAAACTCTGATGAAGTGTGGCGAACCGGGTTTTTTGGGAGCAGTCACAGCCAAAAAGCTAATCGAAACCAAACCAGGGGAGATTATCACACCTCCCCTGATCCTGAAAACGCTTAGAGACACGATTTTGAAATCGAAACCGCTGGCGTCTTCTCAACTTCAGGACTCGGAAAAACAAGTAATACCAGCCGGAAAAGAGTTTGAGATCCTGGCTTTTGCTCCGGCTCGCGGTCACATCAGAGTTGCTTTCCGCAACGAGTCTTTCAAAGGTTCAGGAATTTGGTATGTTTTTGGGGCACACGCTCAAATTACTCAAGACAGCGTTCTGTTTTTTCCCAAACCTAATCCCCCAACTGTAAGGCTGGGCATTCCTTACCGATCGCAAATGGATAACTTGAACAATCCTACAGGTTCTTGCAATGTAACTTCATTAGCGATGTGTATGGACTTTTTGAAAGTGCCACGGCGTAAACAAACCGGGCAATATGAAGACGAACTGTACGAATATGCGATCGCCAAAGGTTACAGTCGCTGGGACCCCTACGATTTAGCAAAGATTGTTAGAGATTACGGCGCTCAAGATTTCTTTACCGAGAATGCAACTATTGATGACGTTCAAGATTGGCTAGCCAGCGGAAATCCCGCTGTCATCCACGGATACTTCACGTCTTTCGGTCACATTATAGTTGCATCAGGCTATGACAGCGAGGGATTCTTCGTTCACGATCCCTATGGCGAGTGGTTCCGAACTGGCTACGATACAAGTATCAGCGGTGCTTACTTGCACTATACTTACCGCTTAATCCGCAGCCTCTGTATGCCTGACGGGAATTTCTGGGTTCATTTTATCTCAAATCATTGTTAAGATTCATTAGTCATTAGTCATTAGCTAAGAGATAAGTTACCTCTGGAATTATTCGGCGATTCAAATCGCTTAATAGTCAAATGAAGTCGGAGTTGAGGGAGACTAAAAAGTAAAATGGCTATTAAAATTGATTTGGTATTGGCAATATTTTCTATCACTCATGACTGCTGACTAATGACTAATGACTCTGAATTTTCATGCTCAAATCCAGCCAAGTCGAGCGCGTAATCGGAGCACTGGTAGAAATATAGTCCACTCCGGTTTCGGCTACACTTCTAATTGTTTCTAAAGTAACATTGCCGGAAGCTTCAATTTTTACCAGATCGCTCTTTTGGCGAATTATTCCCACAGCCTGCCTCATCAAATCAAAGGACATATTATCCAACATGATAATATCGGCTTTGTGCTGCAAAGCTGTCTCTACCTCAGCCAGAGTTTCGGTTTCGACTTCGATCGTCAGCGGATAGGGGATAGAATTGCGAATTAGGGCGATCGCCTCTGCAATTCCTCCAGCCGCCGCAATGTGATTATCTTTAATCATCACCGCGTCATCTAATCCCATCCGGTGATTGCAAGCACCGCCGACTTGAGTTGCGTATTTTTCCAACAATCTCAACCCCGGTGTTGTCTTGCGCGTATCCACTAATTGCACTGGCAAATCGGCAATTTTGTCAACATATTTTTGAGTTAAAGTAGCGATGCCGCTCAAACGCATTGCTAAGTTTAATGCTACTCTTTCTCCGGTTAGCAGCGCGTCGAAATTGCCGGAAATCTCGGCAATTACTTCTCCTTTTTCGCACAGTTTCCCTTCCGGTACTTGGGGGATGAAACTGAGGCTGCTGTCTAAAAGTTTAAATGTGCGATCGGCAATTGGCAATCCCGCAATGACTCCCGCTTCTTTGACAATCCATTTAGCTGTACCCTGGATGCTGTTTGCGGGAAATAAGGCCGATGTTGTGCGATCGCCCCTACCGATATCTTCTAGTAGCCAGTTGTGCAAAAGGGAGTCTAAAACAATCCAAGGCGGTAATATTGCTGTCATGTTTTTGTTGGTTCTTATATCAAGATCATATCTACTAGGAAGAATAGTCGATCGGGCGATTTTAGGCAAGTTGCACAATTATGATGATGTTAGTGCGATCGGGATTTGGGTAGAGTGAGGGCGATCGGGCTAGATGATGGGGTATTCTGTTGCTGACATTGGGTGTTGGTGCTTTAATGGAATAGATAGGGCGATCGCGAGCAGAAACCATGATACAGCCAGTCATTTTAGAAAAATTAGCAGAACTCCCTGAGTCTCTTCAGACAGAAGTGCTTCATTACATTGAGTTTTTGATTGAAAAGCAGGCTAAAAACTCAACTCAAGAAAAGCCAACAAAGCGAAGCGGACTTGGAATGTGGAAAGGTAAAATCTGGATGTCTGATGATTTTGATGAACCTCTCGAAGATTTAAAGGATTATCTGTAAGAATAAATTCACAAATATTCTACTTTTGTAAAACTGAGTGAAACATCTATGAAGCGCAAAGCTATCGTACTGGGTGCTGGGATCAAAGGAACTGCTATTGCTGTACTTCTCTCTTTGACAGACGAGTTTGAGATTCGACTTGTTGACCAAGATAAAGTTGCTTCTGGGACGACTTCGACTAATCATGGGCGACTACATTTAGGTACATCAGGTTGGCGAACAGAAACTGATGACTTAATCAGGAGGCGAATGCTGGGATCTTCATTGATGCGTCAGCTACCTGCGATAACTACCTGCTTATCGGAAGGTCATTACTGCGTTGAAAGGGAGGAGGAATTAGTGGCATTCATTTCCAAGTGTGATGCCAACCAAATTCCTTATCGTGTGCTTTCAAGAAACGAGATCGAGAATGAATGGATCAACATCGATCAATTTAGCACCGTTGTTCAAGTGCCTGAATTCTCCTTCAACCCTGCTAGAGTTGCAGGTCGTTTTGCTCAATCCTTTGAAAACCAAGGTGGAACATTGTTACCAAGCCAGAGAGCAATACGGGTACATCGACAAGATCATACAGTTTTCCTTGAATTAGAAAATGGTAAGTCGCTGGAAGCCGATGTCATTATCAATGCCAGTACGAGGTGGTGCAATACAGTAACAATCACGGACGGCAATCCTTTATTTACTGTTGAATGGTTTCGTTGGAGGCTTCTATGTCTGCGGTCAGAAGGATTCATCCCACTTAAGCAAGTAACTGTCATAGTTGAGCCAACCAAGAAAGCTCCGAGTGCTATTCCACATGAACGATGGATCACGATTGACTGCAAGACTGATCTAGAGCAGTTAGACTCTCCAGAAGGGGAGCAAAATGCAGGTTGGCGACCGATCGATCTGAAAAACCCAATTGACTATGAGCTTTATTCAACTGGATACGATTATTTCCAACCTTTGCGGCAACTACGGCAACTTTCAGATTCAGAACTTCAAAACCAGCTTTTCTCTATGTCAGGAGTACACGGTAGGTTGGTTGGCGATCCTCCAGGCAGTGTAAATAAAGTTTATTCTACTGATAGTTGCCCAAATTATTTTGTGACGTTCGGTGGGCAAGCAAGTACCGCTGTACTTGATGCTATTGAGACAATTGAGCATCTCGCAAAATTGGGAGTTTGTCGTGAAGTGAATCGCGGGCATTTAATTCAACAATTGGCGCACTCCCTCGCAGTTGAACCTTTACCAAATTCCACTGGCATGATATGGGAGCAGCAAGAAGCAGCGTAATCATGGGGTGAAGCAGACAAGCAAGAGACAAGCTGTGTAGATTTTTTCAATTTGCCTGTCAAACATTTGACCCCCCAATTAAAATAAAGACCACTGAAAGAGTTAATTATTATGACTATTCGTGATATCACGGCAAAATTGCAGCCACTTCCAGAATCATTCTTGCCAGAAGTCAGCGACTTCATAGACTTTGTGATGCACAAGCACCAAAATAGAATAGCTGAACCCCAACTCCCAGACGATATTGCCAAAGCTTGGGCAAAAAGGTTCGAGGAAGTCGATCGCTACTTACAACAAAATTGTGTGTACCGCATATAAATGGAATATGCTGTATCTACTTCAATCTCATCCAAAGCTGGTTGAAGATATTTCCGATTCCGCAATAATCTTTGGGATTTCCTAGGCTGATTTCTTTGATAAATTTCTTGCCCATTCCTATTCCTCAAACGAATTTAACCCCTGATTACCTATTTTCTTCTGCTTAGAGTGACAGAAGAGCGCTAATCCGGCTATCTTGTATATTCCTAAAAATTGCGGTGTTTGAAAAGTTTAGGCTCAGTTTCTCCCTCGAAAGCGTACTGGCATTCGATCTGACGGATAAATTAACAGGTTTTGCTGTAATTCTTCGAGAGAAGAACGACCGTTGACTAACTCCCAATCGAAGTGGCGCACCAATAATGCTAACATCATCGTTCCTTCCAGCATTGATAGATGCTCTCCTAAGCAACGATGCGACCCTGAGCCAAAGTGTATCATTGGCAGTGAACTTGTTTCCTTATTCTTGTCTAGCCAACGTTCGGGCAGAAATTCCTCTGGGTTAGCATAAACTTCTGGATCTCTTCCGGCTGCAAGCATTGACCAGGACACTCTTGTCCCACGCGGAATCACTGTACCGTCAATTAAAGTATCCCGTTCAGTCTCCAATGGACTTGAGCCAGAGCCAACTGAATAAAGGCGCAGTGTTTCTTTGATAATGGCACGAATATAAGCCAATTCTTTGAGGTTTTTTAGGTTGAACCCACTTTCTTTTTGCCAAGCTTGGTCAACGATATCTCGTGCTTGTTGAAATACTCTTGGATTTAAGCTCAATTCCCCAACTGCAAAGGATAAAGTATGGGCTGTGGTGTCAGTCCCCGCGATTAATAGTTCAATCGATTCTGATATTAAGGTTTCGCGATCGTATTTTGGTTCTTTAGCCGCGATTTTGACTAACATTGATTCCCTAAACAAACTACTGACTTGTGGGAAATCAGTTTGATTTTGTTCTCTCATCTGTAAAGCTAAGTCAACGCGCGGAGTAAGGAATTCCGTTAAATATCGCCTTGCTGCCCAATAATCCCGTGAATTCTGAGTTGGCAAATATTTCATCCATCTTTTCTCCCCCGCAGCTTGTCGCAAGAAACGATAGCCTACAATAGACATCGCTTCGTACGCATTGCTAACTTCCAGGGGAGGACCTTCCTGACTGGTACTATTTCTATCTACAGGAATACCTAGTACAAAAGAGGAAATCACCCTCATTGTTAGTTCCACAAACACAGGATCTACCTCCACCTCTTTTGGGGGGGCAACTTGTTTCAGTGTCTCAATGACTTGTTCGCAAGCTTGGCTAATTATTTCCAGATATTTGGAAATATTGCTCGAACTAAATTCTGGATTCCAAGCCTGCCGTCGCCACTGCCACTCGGTTGCAGTTTCTCCGAGCATAATAGAACCGCTCATATCGTTCCATGCTTGACGTACTTGCTTGGCTCTAATTAAGCTACCATCTCTCATCCCATTGATAATGGTATCTTCAATTACTTTTGGTTTACTTAAAATCACAGATGGAGTCCTACCATTCCAGATGACGTACATCGGGCCTAACTGCTGGCTCCAATCAAAAAATAGCTGAAATAATTTCTTCTGTTTTACTGCTGCTAATACTTGTGGTAGATTTCCTAACACCCAATATTGGGGAGGCGACGGGAGTGATTGTAGCGATTTATACGTTTCCTTTCCTTTCCACCATCGCCAACTCAGTATAGACGCTATGCTAGTAACGCCTAATACCATTACTAAATATGACAAGAAGGAAGAAGAACCATTTATTTGAGAAGTAATGCTTTGAAACATAAATCTGCCCAAGTCCATAGTTTTTTATTACCCATATACTACCTTGAAATGGAGATTAAGTAAGTCAACGTAATTAAATATAAAACGTTCGACTTGGTAATTGCCAGATGTGGCTCTAGCCTTAACTCCTTTTCAAATACGCAACAAGCTCTGGACTTACGCACTTGTCATATTATAAACATCTGTAACTCACCAAAAAACTAAAGCCCTTTTCCGTTGTTGCGGGAAAAGAGCTTTAATTTATTATTAACCTGGCACTGAGCTATTTTACCGGGCAGTGACCCGCCGAGTATCTTCGCCATAGCAACGTTTAACAACCGAGTTCGGGATGGATCGGAGTGGTTCCATTACATCATAAGCACCAGGAAAGCTTTGATAACTTTTAATCCTGTGTCTGCGTTTTGTTTGATGCGCTGCATCTCTTTCGCTCGACTTAATTACTGTATCAAGTTTTCCCCAGGCTGTCAACCCCAAAGTCAAAAGTTTTTTTAAATCGCCCGCAACAGCCCCCAATAGCCGAGTTTGACGTATTATTTGCCAGTGTGACCGATCGACCTTTCATCCACAAATCCAAAAAAGCCACCTCGGTTCCCTGCTCTGTGGGAATCTTCCCGTCCTTCACAAACCATGCCACAACCTGCTTCACTGTTGATTGTTCGATCGCGCTTTCAGCTTCTGTCGCAATTTGCCTCTCATGCCACAAAGACGCCACCACCAAATTCGTAAAAAAGTTTTCCTTTCTAGCATCAAGTTCGATCGACCACAAATCTGCTGCTGGCCCAGAATATTGAGATTTCTACAAAGGGCCCAAGACTTGCTGTTGTGTAGATGCTTAATAACTCCCTAAAAAACTAAAGCCCTTTTCCGTTGTTGCGGGAAAAGAGCTTTAATTTATTATTAACCTGGCACTGAGCTATTTTACCGGGCAGTGACCCGCCGAGTATCTTCGCCATAGCAACGTTTAACAACCGAGTTCGGGATGGATCGGAGTGGTTCCATTACATCATAAGCACCAGGAAAGCTTTGATAACTTTTAATCCTGTGTCTGCGTTTTGTTTGATGCGCTGCATCTCTTTCGCTCGACTTAATTACCTTATCAAGTTTTCCCCTGTCTGTCAACCCCAAAGTCAAAACTTTTTTTTGAGCGCCCGAAACAGCCCCCAATAGCCGAGTTTGACGTATTATTTGCCAGTGTTGCCGATCGACCTTTAACTCACAAGTCCAAAAACGCCGCCGCGGTGCCCTGTTCTCTGCGAATCTTCCCGTCCTTCACAAACCACGCCACGACCTGTTTAACTGTTAATTGTTCGATCCCGAGCTCGGCTTCTGTCGCAATTTGCCTCAAAGGTCGCAAAGACGCCACCACCAAATTCGTAAAAAAGTTTTCAAAACTAGCATCAAGTTCGATCGACCCTTTAATACTCTCATCATTCTTAATCCAATCCATCACCTGCCCATTACTCACCTCAGCCACCGGCAAACCAGTCTCCCCAGCAATTTGCTTGAGCACCCTCAAAGCATAAATTGCCAGCCGCGCCGAAAACTTTTCCTTCGACGACAGCAGCGCCATATCAACTTCCGCGCACTCTTCCGGCTTTAAAAAATCAGCTAAGGGTTGCATAATTATTAGTTACTTGTTATTAGTTATTGGTTATTGGTTATTGGTTATTTATTACTACTGACAACTGCCCACTGCCCACTGACTACTTCTTTGCAATCAAATAACCGCAACGGTGTTCCCCATTAATAATCGAGTGAGTCCGCTCCACAATACAGTCCGGCAAAACCGCTGCAAACATTTCCAACTCATTGCCACACACACTCGGAAAAGTTTCAGCAACATTAGAAATCGCGCAGTTGTGTTCCATCAACACAAATCGCTCGCCCAAACCAGCGCGATCGCAGATCCCAACCTCTACAGATTCTACAGGATAACACTCAGCCATATAACCTTCAGCCCTGCGGAGTTCCACCAACTTAGTCACCCGTTCTTGCAGCGAACCCGCACCCACTAGCCGCCGGTAGTCCGTAGCCTTGCGCTGCCACTGTTTTCGCAGGATAGTAATCACTTGCTCGCGGCCGACGGTTTCCGCCAAAGTATCCAAGAAAGAGACTGCAAAATCGCCGTAACGATTCGGGAATCGATCGCGCCCCAGACTGGTAAGCTCATAAATGTGCTGCGGCCGCCCCATCCCAGCCTGAACCGACCGATACTGAATCAGCCCGTCCGCTTCCAAATCCTTCAAATGACGGCGAATCGCCTGCGGGCTGATATCCAAAGACTCCGCCAACTCAAGAGCCGTCCCCTGCCCCTCCTTGAGCAAATATTCCAGGATGTCTTGTTTCGTGGAAGTCTGCTGAGTAGTCTCCATCATCTTCACAAAAAATTATTAATTTGACTTTGACAATATCACTGTTGTTAATGTAGCTTAAAATATACTAAAGCAACAAATCAGTTGTTTTACTTACCAGAGCAGCCCCCAGAACTGGCCGGGCCCCCGACAGTTCAGCGTCTGCCATCTTTGAGAGACTTATCCAGAACACTCGAAAGCGCAAAATTAATGAGCTCTACAGTCACAACCCTAGTCAACCAGCCCTACAAGTACGGTTTTGTCACCGACATCGAGTCAGACACCATCCCCCGCGGCTTGAGCGAAGATGTAGTCCGCCTGATTTCCGCCAAGAAAAACGAACCGGAATTCATGCTGCAATTCCGCCTCAAAGCATACCGGCAGTGGTTGAAAATGACCGAGCCCACCTGGCCCCACGTCAACTATCCCGCGATCGACTACCAACAAATTATCTACTATTCCGCGCCCAAACAAAAGCCCAAAAAGCTCAACAGTTTGGATGAAGTAGACCCGACACTCCTAGAAACCTTCGAGAAACTCGGCATTCCCCTCTCCGAACAAAAACGGCTCGGAAATGTCGCCGTTGACGCCGTTTTTGACAGCGTTTCAATTGCCACAACCTTTAGAGAAAAACTAGCCAAAGACGGCGTTATATTCTGTTCCATCTCAGAAGCCGTCAAAGATTATCCTGAACTAATAGAAAAATATCTCGGCAGCGTTGTACCAGTCGGCGACAACTTTTTCGCAGCCCTCAACTCCGCCGTATTCAGCGACGGTTCCTTCGTTTACATTCCCAAAGGCGTCAAATGCCCGATGGAATTGTCAACCTATTTCCGCATCAACAACGGAGATTCCGGGCAGTTCGAGCGCACCCTAATTGTTGCAGAAGAAAACAGTTCTGTGTCTTACCTAGAAGGCTGCACCGCGCCGATGTTTGACACCAATCAACTGCACGCCGCCGTCGTGGAACTGGTAACAATGGACAATGCCGACATCAAATACTCCACAGTGCAAAACTGGTACGCTGGCGACGCCAACGGCAAAGGCGGCATTTACAACTTCGTGACGAAACGGGGTTTGTGTCAGGGAGTTAATTCTAAGATTTCTTGGACACAAGTAGAAACCGGTTCCGCAATTACTTGGAAATACCCCAGTTGCGTGTTAGTCGGCGACAACTCGGTAGGCGAATTCTACTCGGTAGCGCTGACAAATAACAAGCAGCAAGCTGACACCGGCACCAAAATGATCCACGTTGGTAAAAACACTCGCAGCACGATTATTTCTAAGGGAATTTCAGCGGGAAATTCATCCAACAGCTATCGCGGCTTGGTAAAAATGGGGCCTAATGCTAAAGGCTCTCGCAATTACTCTCAGTGCGATTCCATGTTGATTGGGGATAACGCTCAAGCGAATACTTTCCCTTATATTCAAGTGCAGAACCACACTGCTAAAGTGGAACACGAAGCTTCTACTTCTAAGATTGGGGAAGAGCAATTGTTCTTCTTCGCACAGCGGGGAATTTCCGCAGAAAATGCTATTTCGATGATGATTAGCGGTTTCTGTAAAGATGTTTTCAATCAGTTACCGATGGAATTTGCGGCGGAAGCTGATAAGCTGTTGAGTCTGAAGCTGGAAGGAAGTGTCGGATAATTTTCGCGGCCAAGAAACCCTTCCAGGCCGAGTCCATCGGTGACAACTTAAGCTCCCCGTCCGCCAGGGAATGAATTTCTTGGCTAATAGCTAAACTCCTCTAAACAGGACTAATGAGTTTAAAAATTTTCTTCTCAGTCCTCTTCAGAGGACTTTAGCTTTGAGACAGGGAATTCATTCCCTGGCGGACTATCGGTTTCACGTTGATTTGTCACCACTGGGTACAGCCTAGCAACGAGAAGAAAAAACTGTAAAGTGCATTGAGGAAAAGGACAAAAATAGATGATTGTAGAAAATAGTCAAGTGGTGCTATCCGTCCGCGATTTAACTGCGAATGTGGAAGATACCCAAATCCTGAAGGGTTTGAATCTGGAAATTAAATCGGGTGAAATTCACGCGATTATGGGTCCGAACGGTTCGGGAAAAAGCACTTTATCCAAGATATTAGCTGGCCATCCTGCTTATACGGTAACGGGCGGAGAAGTTACTTTTCTAGGTCAAAATTTGCTGGAACTAGCGCCGGAAGAACGTTCTCTGGCTGGCGTATTTCTGGCTTTTCAATATCCTTTAGAAATTCCCGGCGTTAGCAATCTGGATTTCTTGCGCGTGGCATACAATTCTCACCGCAAACATCGCGGCTTGGAAGAATTGGATGCTTTTGATTTCCAAGATTTAATCGAGGACAAGCTGGATATTGTCAAGATGAATGATTCTTTTTTAGGCCGCAGCGTAAATGAGGGTTTTTCCGGCGGCGAGAAAAAGCGGAATGAAATTTTGCAAATGGCGTTGTTGGAACCGAAATTAGCTATTTTAGATGAGACTGATTCGGGTTTGGATATCGATGCTCTCAAGATTGTCGCCGGCGGTGTGAATCAGTTGTCAACTGCTGAAAATTCGATGTTGGTGATTACTCACTATCAGCGGTTGCTGAATTACATTATTCCTGATTTTATTCACGTCATGGAAGCGGGCCGAATTATCTTGACTGGCCCGAAAGAGTTGGCGCTGGAATTGGAAGAACGCGGTTATGACTGGGTTGTGGAAGAGGAAGCAGCAGGAGTAGGCGCGCGATGATGAATACGCAAGTTGCTAGTAGGGAAATGTTTTTGACTGATTTGGTGAATCAGTGCGAAAAGTTAGGCGCTGCTCATCTCAAAAGTTCTGTTTACGGGTTGGATGATTTGCGCGATATTGCAAGTCAATATGTGCTTTCTTCTCATTTTCCGACAGTGAAGGATGAAGAATGGCGTTTTACAGATTTGTCGCCGCTGTTGCAAATCCCCTTGCATTTGCCGACCAGCAATCAGTCAGAAATTAAGCTGTCTGATATTACGATGCCTGTGAAAGACAAGGCAGATTTACCATTAAGATTGGTCTTTGTCAATGGTTTTTATGCGCCGCATTTATCAACGCTGAATTTGCCGAATTTGCCAATCGACTTTTACGCAGGTAATCTATCCAATGTACCCGAAAAATATCAAGGGCGCATCAGCGATGTTTTGAGCAAGCACAGACAGCAAACCGAGGTGTTTACGGCGCTGAATACTGCTGGTTTGGCGGATTCTGCGGTGGTGTTCGTGCCGGCCAATATGTCGATCGACCTTCCGATTCACTTGCTGTTCCTGACAGCGCCCGGTGCATTTCCCACGATGTCCCAGCCGCATTGCTTGGTTATAGCTGAGCCTGGAAGCAGCATCACGCTGGTTGAGGATTACGCAACTATCGGTAATGTCGCTGCATTTACGAATGCTGTAACCGATGTTGTTGTCGGCGAAAACGCTACTGTGAATCATGTTCGGCTGCAGCGGGAAGGTGGAGAGGTTGTTCATATCGGCAAAAGTGCGATCGAGCAATCTCGTAATAGCCGTTACACTTGCCATGCTATCAGCTTGGGAGGCAAAATATCGCGGCACAATTTAGAAGTTTTTCAGCGCGGCGAAGCCACTGAAACAACTTTAAACGGCTTAAGCGTAGCCTTTGGCGAACAGTTGACTGACACTCACAGTTTAATCGATTTCAATCACCCACACGGTACAAGTCGCCAATTGCACAAGTGCATTGTCGGTAACAAAGCTCGCGCTGTATTTAACGGCAAAGTTTTCGTTCGCAAAGCCGCACAATTGACAGATGCCGGACAATTGAGCCGGAATTTGTTGCTGTCGCCCAGAGCGCGTGTAGATACCAAACCGCAGTTGGAAATTGTCGCCGACAACGTTAAATGTTCCCACGGTGCAACTGTAAGTCAATTAGAAGATGATGAACTTTTCTACTTGCAAAGTCGCGGTTTGGATTTAGAAAGAAGTCGCTATTTGCTGATTGATGCTTTTGCGGCGGAAATGCTCAATCAATTACCGATTCTGGGCGTGGCGAAAATGCTTTCTACCTGTGTGGCTATCCAAGGATAAAAGAATCACCCAGAGGCTAGAAGCCTGTTCCACAAACATTAAATGTTCTTGTGGCGTGGGCTTCTAGCCCGCCCAGAACCACCAACAACCGCGCCCAAATCATTATTAACTTCTGAAATTTATGACACTTATTCAAGAAAAAACACTTGCATCAAAAGTTCGCGGCGACTTCCCAATTTTGAATGAAAAAGTCAACGGTAAACCGCTAGTTTATTTAGACAATGCAGCTACTTCTCAAAAACCTCTAGCTGTCATCAATGCTTGGCGCGACTACTACGAGAAATACAATTCTAACGTCCACCGGGGAGCTCACACTCTCAGCGCCAAAGCGACTGATGCTTACGAAGCTGCTAGAGACAAAGTTGCGGCTTTTGTGAATGCGGCGTCGCGGCAAGAAATTGTCTATACTCGCAACGCCACCGAAGCGATTAATTTGGTTGCTTATTCTTGGGGTTTGACCAATCTCAAACCTGGAGATGAAATTATTCTGTCGGTGATGGAACACCACAGCAATTTCGTTCCATGGCAAATGATTGCTCAAAGAACTGGTGCGGTACTGAAGTTTGTCGAGTTAACGGAAACTAACGAGTTTGATTTGGAACAGTTTAAAACGCTGATTTCCCATAAAACTAAATTGGTGTCAACGGTTCACGTTTCTAATACTTTAGGCTGCATCAGTCCAGTTAAAGAAATCTGCAAAATTGCCCACACTTACGGTGCAAGAGTTTTAATTGATGCTTGCCAAAGCGTGCCGCACATGATAGTAGACGTGCAAGCAATAGATTGCGATTGGCTGGTTGCTTCCGGTCACAAAATGTGCGCTCCGACGGGCATCGGTTTTCTGTACGGTAAACTGGACTTGCTGAGAGAAATGCCTCCGTTTTTCGGTGGCGGCGAGATGATTGCTGACGTGTTTCTCGATTATTCCACTTATGCCGATTTGCCGCACAAATTTGAGGCCGGCACGCCTGCAATCGGAGAAGCGATCGCCCTTGGTGCAGCAATCGATTATCTTAGTAACATTGGCATGGATAAGATTCACGCTTGCGAAGCTGAATTGACTGCTTATATGTTCCAACAATTGCGGCAAATTCCCGAAATCAAAATTTACGGACCACCACCAGACAGCAACGGCGAAGGTAGGGCAGCTTTGGCGGCATTTACTGCGGGAGAAATTCACCCTCAAGACTTGTCTACCATGTTAGACCAGGAGGGAGTCGCGATTCGTTCCGGGCATCACTGCACGCAAGCTTTGCACCGCTATTTGAATGTTTCATCTACTGCCAGAGCAAGTTTGTATTTTTACAATACTCGCGAGGAGATTGATGTGTTTGTCAAAGCGTTGAAAGAGACGATCGACTTTTTTGGTGGGATTATGGGATAATTTGGCGAGGTGGGCATTTGCCCACCTTGTTAGAACATCGTTTGCCTTGGCCGAGCGGAATATCTCGTGAAAATAGTTGAGTATTATAGTTTAATAATACAACTACTAAAAAACATGAATCAATATCCTATTATCCTCTTGCCCGACCCTGTTATTCAAGCTCTGGATGCAGTTCCATTTACATGGAAATTTAGTGAGCCAAAACCTTTACCTCCTAGTTATAAGCCCCAACCAATTGATGTATTTTTGTTTTTTTATAAATCTCTCCCATTAATTATTCCTTTTGCAACTATTTCTCTGATTGCCAGTAGGAATATTATCATCACTGTCTATATTTCTCTAGGGGGGATTTTTGTTACTGCCTTGAACTTCTGGCAACAACAAATGTCTTACTTACGAACACTTAATCAATACAAGCAACAAATGCGCGATTATAAAGATTTGTTAGGAGAATGGCAAAAGCGTGAGATTCAGCATAAACGGCAGATAGCAGAATCCCAAAAACCTGAAAAAATAAAACAGTATCGCTATCAGATAATTAAAGATATTATCATAAAAACCGTCCCTCCTGAAGGGAGAATTGTCAGTACAAAGTCTCAGTGGCTTGAAAGTAAATTTTATAAGAACTTACAGCAATTATTCCCAGATAAAATTAATAACAATTTAATCATCCAAAAATCCCATTCCTATCAACCTTACTGTATTGAAATTTCTTATTTTGATAAGTTAACCAATTTACGTATTGATATAACAATTGATAAACCTTATCACTATGAAAGCGGTGAGCCTAAAAATTACGAAGTGCTTGTCCAAGAAAATGAGCGCCATCAACTTTTTTTAGAAAAAGGATGGATAGTCATTAGATTTGCTGAGGAGCAAGTAGTCTGTTGGCCACAAAGCTGTTGTCGGCTAATAGCCGAAGTAATCAATCAAATAATAGGTACACCAATTCCCGAGGAATTGACAACTATAGAAACTTTACGACCTATCGCGCAATGGAATGAATTGGAAGCACGACAAATGGCACAGGAGCGCTATAGAGATAATTATTTAATTTAGCGCTCGCCCTTTTTTTGACCGCAGATGAAGGCAGATGAACACGGATGAACCCGGATGAAGAAGAGAGCGAGCCACCCCAAATATAATCAGGTGATAATGTTTGTGTTAAACCTATCAGCAGAAAATTGGGTTGGCAACCAGGATGAAGGTGATTTAATAGAAAGTCCTAATTGGAGCCCAATAGAACAAGGTATCCGCGAGTTAAATGTGACAACTAAAAATTTAGTTACCTTGGGTGCAGATGACGAGTGTTATATGAGCATTGGCGGAGGTGAATCCGGCAAATATATTGTTAACGTAACTTTTGATAACGTTAGGTTCCCTAATTTAGTATATCCATCCAAACTCGATGCAATAGAAAAGCTAGTTGTCGGCGGACAAGAAGGTAATTATTCCGCCAGAATGTGTGTAAATTTAGAGACGCCTCTGTTGCCAGATAAAACATTTACAGCATCAGGAAAACTCGATATTTCACTGTCTTGGGAAGAAGAGAAAGCATTAGTAATGCTGTAATAAAATAATATTTCGCTGTCTTGGGAAGAAGAGAAAGCATTAGTAATGCTGTAATAAAACAATATTTACCACAATCTAAGTGAAGTGCGATCGCCCTTTATTCATTAGATGTATTGTGCGACAGGCGTCCCACCTGTCATTCATCAGTGAGAAGAAAGTGAAGGATGCGATATCAGCAATTACGTACAGACTCTATATCTAGGGTGAACACTTACGACAGTAACCCTACATATAGTGTAAAAGTTAAATTATTTAGTAAGTCCTGAATCTATTTTTTGTTGTAGTATATTTAGTTAGATATTGTGTAACTTACAGAGGTTAACAATGAAACCTTCAGAACCGGAATCAGTACAATCTAGCTTCTTTGATGAAACCTACCGCCAAAATTCAGATCCTTGGCGATACACGTCTAGCTTTTATGAAACCAGTAAATTCAGAACAACGATCAGATGCTTGCCCAAAGTCCGATTCAAAAATGCTTTTGAAATCGGATGTGCTATCGGCGTCCTCACCCAGAAACTTGCCAAAAAATGTGACAGATTGCTTTCAGTAGATTATTCTGAAGTAGGATTACAAGAAGCGCGCAAACGCTGCCACGATCTTCCACAGGTTCGCTTTCAGCAGATGCAAATACCCCAACAGTTTCCAACTGAGAATTTCGATTTCATTTTATTCTCAGAAGTGGGTTATTATTTGAGCAAAAATGACCTCCAGGCAACCAAGGAAAAAATCATTAACCAATTACTTCCTGGCGGTTATCTTTTGATGGTTCACTTTCGGTATCCAGTGGAAAGTTTTATCTTGAATGGCGAGATTGTTCACGATACCTTCCTCCACGATTCTGCACAGTTTTTGAAGCATCTTGGTGACCCCCGCAAACGTTTTTTGATGCTAGATTTAGCGCGCCATCACAAACGCTATCGGATGGATTTGTTTCAGCGGTTGTAAATGATACCAGCCGATAATTTTCCCGAGAGTGCATCTACAATTAGTTCGGGATCACCCTTTATTTCTTTGCCTTTATCTGTCAATAATATCAAGCCCGCGTCAATAATTATAATTAATTAAGTTTGTACTGAGGACGAATGGGATCAAAAGTCTGCGCCGATAGATATCTCACACTATTATTGTGAGTGATTGACCAGACTTGATATAAATCAAAGAGCGCTCGCCTTGTTAATTACGAACATCACAAAAGAGCGATCGCCCTCAATGACGCCATTCACTCCTCCATTAATACTCCCTAATTTCAGGATGTATAAATTGATAACCAGCCGCCTTAATTTTTTGATTCGACACCCTCGCATTATAAGGCCGCACGCTGGTAACAGATTTATCCCAAGAAGCTGGCGGCAAATTGTGAGTTTCAAAAATACGATCGAGCAATTCACCACTCGATAGCGACACATCCCCGACTAAATTGTAAATTCCCTGCAATCGATTTTCCAAAGCAAACGTTAACCCCCCAACAATATCATCCCGATGCACCCAATTAGTAGCATCTTCCCCCCTACCTGGACGAGTGCTCCCAGCCCAACCTCCAAAGATTTTAACTAATTCTCGCCCTGGCCCATAAATTCCTCCCAAACGGAGAATGCAGACTTGAAGATGGGGACTAGATGCTGCTAATAAAACCCGTTCTGTTTCTGCGAGAATTTCACCGTTTGGATTAGCCGGCGCGACAGGTGAATCTTCATCTACTAATTCACCTTGGCGATCGCCATACACAGAATAAGTACCCGTATAAATAACCTGCTTTACTGTCGGTATGTGCTGTAAAACCGATACTAAAGTTGTCGCAGTCTCTAAATAACTCTCCCGATAAGCCTGAGAATTTGGAGCACCTACGCACAGCATAACAGCATCTTGTTCTTGCAATACAGCCGTCATTGCCTCTTTGTCATTTCCTTTGAGCACGGCTACCCGCTGGGCGATACCCTCCAACTCAACTACTCGCGTCGCCGTCGTAGTTGTCGCCGTCACGGTACAATCAGATTTGCCGCGTAAATGTTTGGCTGTCGCAGTACCCACATAGCCACAGCCGACGATCGCAACTTTCATAAAAAATTCTCCATTGTGTCATCTTCTCTCAAATTATTGCCTGTTTCTGAAATTATGGCGCGCTGAGTTCTGTGGTAAAATGCAAAGCATCGTTATCAAGCGGAGTAGCAGCGTGTCCGAGAGAGATATTTTTGCCACATCCTCAGAAAGCGAACTTTTAGCTTTTTATGGTTCTTTGTTTGCGATCGCAGCCGCCGATGGTTCCGTTGATATTGACGAACTAGATTTGTTGTTTAAAACCATAAATTTAGACAAATTTTCTGACTCTGCAAAGGCTCAAATCCAATCCTACACAGCCCGTCCCCCATCACTCAGCGACTGTTTGCAAACACTCAGCAAGTCAGAAGAAGCGCTGCGTTTGGGAGTCATGTATTTTTTAATTAACATTGCTGGGGCAAATAAGACGCTGCATCCCGGAGAAAGTGAGGCGATCCAATCCGCCAAAAAACTCCTGACCGTTTCCGACTTGCAAATCCAAGCCATGCAGGAATTCATCGCAGACATGAAACAAATACGGGAGGCCACCCCCAATAAAAATCAGGCATCAGCCTCCTTCAATTCTGCTGTTTCCCAGCTTAAAACTAAGGGCATCCCTCTCGATTTAATCGACCGGAAAGGAACCACAACAAACCTCAGCAACCCCAAAATCAACTATTCAGATGAAAGTTTTTGGATTAAACTTAAAAACTTTGCTTTAACCGCAGGAAGAGAAGTAGTTGAAAAAGCTTTGATTCTCTACTATACGGCTCAGAACCCAAATGTGCCTGCTTGGGCAAAAGGAGTTGTACTTGGAGCTTTGACCTATTTTATATCTCCTGTTGATGCCATTCCCGATATATTAGTCGGCATCGGATTTACCGACGATTTGGGAGTATTGCTGGCGGCAATAGCTACTGTGTCAGTATACATTAATGCTGATACTAAAGAACAAGCCAAACAAAAAATGAAAGATTGGTTTGGCTAATAATATTATGTCCGGTGGAGCGTTTTGTTTCCGTCGGCATCCGCATAATATAATCGGAATAATATAGGAGTTGTCAATCGGATAAAAGACAGGACACGACACTGCCGTGTCCCTACCCAATATCTGTAATTCACTCAACTGAAAACTTGATTATTGTGGATTCTCAGTCTTTAATCGGCTTACCATCTCGATTGACAATACGGCTTTCACCATCCTTAGCCGTGACATTTTCATAAACCCCTTCATCCCGCTTCACGTACTTGCTGAAACCCGAATTTTTATAATCGGTGTCGGATGTCGGCTTCATCAACCTCGGAGCGCTCAGCAGCCGGCGTACCGGAGCATCTGCGGGAGTCTCCCCTGGTTCGCACTTAGCCAACTCACACAGTTGACCCCAAGTGGAAACTTCCAGGTTCATGCTGTGCCAAACTTCTAACTGCTGGTTGTTTTCGGGACACAAATAATCGTATACAGGCATACTAAGAATCTCGTTTGCAACTACTAAAATTACTAATTGCACGGTTATTGAGAATATTATAGCTCAACATTACTAATAATTCAACCCTAAAAATCAAACTTTACTATTTTTAACGGTTGTTGAAACCTTAAATCAGCTATATTATTAACCCTGTGTGCTTGCTCCCGGATGCGATCGAGACAAAGCTCAAAAGTACCCTGAAATCCTCTGACTCGATCCAACGATCGCACGATCGACGCCTAGCAAATGCCCGCAAGACTTCCGTGGATGCCGTCAAAGGATTGATCATCATTTTCAGACTGTACGCAAATCACAGATTCTAAGTTTCAATTTTATTTATTTACTCACCAGCGAGGATTTACCGATGAGCGATTTCAAAGTTACGCCAGAAGTAGAGCTGAACACAGCTCAAATGTTAGAGCGATACGAACTGCAAGATGAGACAAATCTGCGGCGTTGGGCAAAACTGCACGGCATCAACAGCACTCGCGGTTTCTTCTATCCGAGTGAAGTAGATTTGATGGATCACGCTCACCACCATCTTTACAATTTGGGAATGAGCATTGCTGACTACCAAAGTCTTTTAGATCGGCGCCGCAGCCATTCCCAGACATCAGGCGACCAAAATAAAACAGTAGCAAGTCAAGTTGCTGACGAAGCATACGATGCCATAGAAACCCTGACAGATCAGTATGCTGAAGCTATTGATTTAATGGGAGAACGTATAGCAGACCATTTCATAGATGAACTCGATTTATCTGTGATGCGACACCTTTCTCAAAAAGTCAAAGACCGCCGCACTCTCAACGGTCAAACTAAAAAGCCTAACCGTTTTCTCCAAGTGATTAAAGCCGTGTTGCAACCGAGCAGCGAAAATACGCTTTTGATTCCCAAAAAAGAGAATGACTCTAGTTTAGAATTAGAACAGCATCATCGGCTCGGCTAGTCGCCGATTTTTTTGAAAGACTAAGAGACTTTTTGTTCAATTTACTGGTCAAATTTACTGAAAAGCCGACCCTAACCCTCCCCTTGTCAAGGGGAGGGAGCAAAAGTCATATTTTTTATATTATGAAGCGGAATTGAAGACAATACATTGAGGTTTCCCAGAAGTATAAATTACTTTTCAACTAATGTTGGGTTTCGCAACTCAACCTAACCTAATATAACTAGGGACAGATGGCGCGATCGCCAAAATTAGAGATAATATCTGCTGAATTGAACCTGTCAACCTCGCCCAAGGTAAAAAAATGATTAAATCCTGGATGGTAATTGGAGGCGTCGCCTTTGTAGTAGCTTTAGCTGCTAACATAATCGCGCCCAGCGACATCCAATGGTTCAACCGCTTGCAGCGTCCGAGATGGCTAGTATTTGAAAAAGCAATTCCCCTAATTTGGACAGTAATTTTTATTTGTGCAGCTTGGTCAGCAGTGATTGTGTGGGAAAAAGAACCAGGAACTCAGGAGACTTGGCTGAGAATGGGTTTGTACCTGCTTTTAGAAATAGTAACTATATCTTACACCTCGGTTATGTGCAAAGTTAGGAGCCTAAAAGTCGGCACCATAATCGGCGGAACGGGCGCTATTTTAAGCGTTATCCTCGCTTTAACGGTGTTGCCAGTTTCGGAGCCGGCCGCCCTGTTATTGCTGCCTTACATACTTTGGAGTCCGATCGGCACTTACACCACTTGGGCAATGATGCACCTCAATCCGGCGGATGTTTAGGATCTGGAATTAGTCCTTTTAGTGGGATGGCAAGCATCGGGAAAAAGCACTGTTTTTCGGTAGTCTCTAGCTGCAACGCAGGTTTGAGTCAGCAAAGACTTGATGCCAAATAATTGTACAGTTGCACAACTGGAAGCTTATGATATCGGTAGCCCAAGCTGCATGAACCAAGTGTGCTTGTCTATGTAACCGCGTTGAAAATGGATTTTGCCATCAACAATATGAAAGAAGCCACAGCCTTTTAGCGTAAAACTTTTGCCAGTTGGTAGGTTGCCACCAAACTCACCTAGAAATGTTCCGCCACCAGTCCACTCGACGATCGCCCACTCGCCATCCTCAAACAGATTCTCAACGTGCGTGTAATTGTCTGGAAAGGCTTGGAAGAAGGTAACAAAACTCTCAAGCAATGCCTCACGCCCGTTTATAGGATCGCCAAAGGCAACTTGATGGTTCTCTGCATCGTCGTGATAAAGCTCGATCAGGGCGTGAGGGTCACGAGCGTTATAAGCAGAAACCCAGTCTTGAAGAACTTGCTTGGGCGTTTTCATCTTTGGTTCTCTAATACAGATAAGTAAAGATATTAGTTAGCACCTTCTCACCCTCAAATTTACCGACTCGGAGGGCTGCTCGGAGGCTCAGTTTCCGGGGGATCGGGAGGGGGAGATTCAGCATCGGGAGGGTTCAGCGACTCCTCCCAAACTTTGATTTGCGATCGAGCTTGCTCAAAAGCCCGAGTACCCGAGGGAATTTTCTTCAAAGTCGCGATCGCCCCAGCCAGATCCGACGACGACTCTTCCACACCAAGCGCCAAAATTCGCTGGCTCCACTCATCAATCGCCTCACTCGCCTGCCACCGAAGCGAACTCGACTCCGGCACCTGAAGAGCCAGCCCAATTGCCGTTTGCAGAGCCTCCGCAGTCCCCGCTCGGGCAGCCTGACGGGCGTTCTCCAAACCTTGCTCGCCCTGAAATTGAGCCTCCCAAGTCCGAATGTTCGATCGAGCTTCCTCATAAAGCACCCGTCCCGATCGAATCCGGCGGGCCATCTCAATTGCCCCCGCCAAATTGCCGCTCGCCGCTAGCTGCTGAGCTCTATCCAAAAACGGCTGGTCAACAAGCCGCTGTCTCCTCTCGATCCAAGCTTGAATTTTGGTTTGAGCTTCCACGTAAAGCGCCCTACCTCTAGCGATCCGAGAAGCTTGAGCAACGGCCGCTTCCAGAGCATTCGGATCGCCTGTACTTGCCAAATCGTTCGCTCTTTGCAAATACGGACTGTCTTCCAGCAGCTCGATTTGACGGCTCAAGGTGCTAATTTGACTGCGAGCTTCCGAAGCGCGGGGATTTGATTCCGGGACTGTTTGCAATTGCGCGATCGCAGCCCTCAAATCATTTACCCCACCAGGCGCCGCCAGCCTGCTTGCCAAATCCAAAACTTTCACATCAGCCATTTCTTGTTGCCAGCGGCCGACTAAATCTTGAGCTTGTTTGTATAAAGGGCGGCCGGACTTCAACTTTTGAGCAATCTCGATCGCCTTGGAGAAACCCTCAACAGAGCCAGTCAAAGCCTGAGAAGTAGCATTCGCCAACTCATTAAAATCCTGTACTTGTTCCCTTAAATTTGCCGACTCTGGAATCTTGTTAGCGATCGCCATCGCCTCCTGCCAATCCCCTGCTTGCAAGCGTTTTTGGGCGATATCCAGAATTTTCTTGCTAAATTCCGCGATTGCCTTATTGGCAGCTTGATACAAATAACTGTTTTGACCAATTCCCTGAGCCAGCTTAATCCCCGTCACCAGATTGTCGAGACCTCCCTCGGAGGCAGTATTCCGGGCTTTTAGCAACTTATTGCCCTCAGCCCGAGTCGTCTGAATTAGCTTAGTCAATTCCTCGTACTTAGCCGATTCCCAGAAAGTATTTCCCAAATCCAAAAGCAGAGTAGCTTGGCTGAAAGCCAGCGTCCACTCTTCCTGACGCAAGTGGTCTTCAGCCTTGCGGTAAATTTTCTCTGCATCGCTCCATATCGACTGCCACTTTTCAATCTGCTTTTCCATCTTCGGGTAAGCGGGAACGTTTTTAGGAACCTTGCGAGCGAGCGCAATCGCCTCATCCAGCTTTCCTTCTTGGAAACTAGCATTTCCCAGTCTAAGAATATCCTCCGACCACCGATCGATTTGAGTGTTAATTCTCGGCCGCAGGGGATGGTTTTGTGGCAAAGCATTCACTAATTCGATCGCCCTGAGCAAATCATCCGCCGTCCGCTTGCTTGCTGCTTCTTGAGCACAAAAAAAGCGATCGTTAGCAGAAGCCGTTGGCCAAAAAATCTTTGAGCAATTGGACTGCGAGGTCAGGTTGAGTAAAGACGCAATTGCCACAAACCCCATGCCCACCGATAGCATCAAACTCAGCGCCAGCCAAAACTGCCACTTATTCGACCAGTTCCGCCAAAACGGATTGTGTGTCCCCGGCGGCTGCGAGTTTTCCCCAGACAAATTCGGCGGTAGTTCCAGATGCCCTCCCGGCAGTTTTCCCGAAGTAACCAACTCTCGGAGCTCTTTAAGTCGTTCAGCCCGGTTTTTCCTTGCTGGTAAGCGCACCAGCGACGAAGTATCCTTTGTTGACTCCAAGGATTCTGATGCAGACCAACGGCCTGGTATTTTGCGATCTTGACTCATATCCTCACCACAAACAGCAACCAGCCAGCGTTAGTTATTTAAAAACTGCGAGCGCTGCTATCAACTGCTCTATAAAATGTATTCATCACTTTTACATACTCCCGTCGGCCCTAGACTGCAAGGGCCGATCGCCAAACCGCCAAAATCAAAATTTTGTGATTAGGTAATTGATAATGCGTAATTGGCAATTGGTCAAGGCCATCATCCCTAACTCGCACTCAATAGAGCCAATTACACATTATCGTCTCAAGAACCGGAGTTCGATCGCAAATCGCCGATGAGTTCTGCAAGTTGGTCGCTATTAGCTTTGTAAACCTCGTTGCAGAAATGGCACGTAGCCTCAGCCCCCCCATCTTTTTCAATCATGTCTTGGAGTTCCGCTTCGCCCAACATTTTCAAAGCTCCCAAAACTCGATCGAACGAACACCCACAGTGAAACCGCACCATCTGAGTTTCCGGGAAAATTTCCAGGCCCATATCTCCCAGTAACTCTTCGAGAATCTGGTGCAGCGTTTTGCCCGATCGCAGCAGCGGCGTAAAGCCGGACAATTCAGCAACTCTAGATTCTAAAGTTTGCACCAATTTTTCGTCCGTTGCCGCCTTCGGCAGAACCTGCAACAGCACACCCCCAGACGCTTCTACCCCGCCCGCCCCTACAAACACCCCCAAAACTAGAGCCGAAGGCGTTTGCTCCGAGGTTGCCAAATAATGAGTCAGATCGTCGCCAATTTCGCCGGAAACCAATTCTACCGTACTTGAATAAGGGAAGCCATATCCAACATCCCGCACCACGTACAAATAACCGTCACCTATTGCCCCGCCCACATCAAGTTTGCCTTGAGCATTGGGCGGCAATTCCACTTCGGGATTCTCCACATAACCTCGAACTGTTCCATCGAGTCCCGCATCAATCAGAAGCCCGCCCAGCGGCCCATCTCCTTTGATGCGAATGTTGACTCTCGATTCGGGCCGTTTCATGCTGGAGGCGAGTAACAGCCCTGCCGACATTGTGCGGCCGAGGGCCGCTGTAGCCACGTAGGAGAGCTTGTGCCGCTGTCTTGCTTCTTCGGTGAGGCGGGTGGAAATGACGCCTACAGCGCGAATTCCGCCCTCTGCGGCTGTAGCGCGAATTAATTGATCGGCCATGAAAAACCTTACTTTGTCTTTTGATACCTTCTTGAACTATTTTAGAAGTTCTTGAAGGTTGTGGCAGCAGATAGCAGCAGTTGACTCGGCGGGCCTGGGAGTGCGATCGAAATTCAGAACTCGCCTCTCTTTTCTATAAAACCTTGATTAACCGACTCTTTATTAACAAATATTCGGCGGATTTTTTCCACTTAAATATTTATTTGAAAAAGCCCGAATAACGAGCACATTTATTTTATTTAAGCCAGCGTCTCGTCAGTCATTATTTTATAACAACTAACAACTAATGACTAATGACTAAAGCTTATCTTGGCGCTAACCAGACGATTACCAAACCTTTACCTTGGCCGGCTAGAGTGAGAGGCGTAGGTCTCAGACAAATGTTTTTTAGCTGGAAATAAGGGATATGCCACCAACATCCAAAGCACTTTTAGCGGAAATCCAGCATAACACAGGAGCGAGCCGAAACTTGCATTTCTATGCCAAGGGCGAAACCATTCCTATGATGTCGCACGGTCTTTGGCGAGTCTGTCAAGGTCTAGCACAACTAAGCACGCTTTATCCAACCGGGGAAGAAGGACTGTTGGGTTGGGTTGGGCCTTCGATGTGCTTCGGTTTGTGGTTGACAAGCTTGCAGACTTACCGAGCTACGGCGACATCAGATGTTTATTTGATGTGGTATTCTATGGTGGAAATCGAAGCTTATCCTCAATTGGCTCACGAGTTGCTGCCTCAAATGGTACGGCGGCTGCGGCAAATGGAAGCAATTTTAGCGATCGCCGGACAGCGGCGAGTAGATGACCGTTTGTATCAGCTACTGCTATTATTGCAACAGGAATTCGGTCAGCCTGTGGTTGAGGGAACTCGTTTGAATATCCGCTTGACACATCAAGATATTGCTAATGCGATTTGCACGACGCGGGTAACTGTAACTCGAATCCTGGGAAAATTGCAGCAGCAAGGGTTAATCAGTCGAGATGGCGATCGGCATTTAATTCTTAACAAAGATGTTTTTGCGTCCACATCGGATTTGTTTGGCTGCAACCCTCAAGCAGTGTAGCAAGCGCAGAGAAAAATCTTATTCTGCTTCGCCAATCAGCGTAAACGCGGCCCAATCTTGCGGAGTTGGGTGCATCTTCATTGTTGTCAGCATTGCTTGCCGCAAAGCTTGAGCTTTATTAGGGTTTTTCTGTAACTGGCGATAGAATTCTGCCATTAATTCCGCTGTCTGCTCATCCGGCACTAACCACAGAGAAACGATAATACTGGAAACACCAGCACTAATGAAAGCACGAGATAATCCAAGCACACCATCACCTGTGAGTTTTCCTCTGCCAGTATTGCAAGCACTTAATACCACTAATTCAGCATTTAATTTTAAATCCAAGATTTCGCTCGAAGTCAGCAACCCATCATCATTTCCTGATGGAGCAAGGGCAATCGCTCCCGGTAAATCTCGTCTCTTCACTTCATTGAGTAATCCGTGAGTTGCCAGATGAATAATCCGGGCTTTTAGCATCTGTTGAACAACCGATGCTTTAGTCGCTTGAGAGCCTGTAATCGGTTTAGTATTAAGAATTTGGGCAATTGTAATTGCTTCCCGTTCGCTGCCCGGTAAGGGATCTAATTGGCGCGGCGGTGTGCCAATTTTGGGCATAATTGGATTGCCTACAACTAAGTTATCCTGGAGAGAAAGTTGTCGGACTTTTTGCCGTGATTGGCGGGTTAACTGCAAAATTTGAATGGCGGGAGCAGTGAGGATGGTATGTTTTTCAATCAAATATTGACCTGTCGGATCTTGTAAGGCGACAAAGGGAACTAAAAACAGGGATTGATGGGGAATGAAGATGATAGGAGCATTCGGGTCAGTAGGTAAAAGATCGGCAATGGGTTGAATGAGTAGTTGATAACTTTGCTGTAATTTGGGGTAGATTATCCGAGAATTAGCAGTGGTAGAAGCAGGGGGATTAGCTGTTTGTTTATTGGGAGTGTCCCCCGCCGATACACCCAGAGCCTCGCGAGTGCCGCGAATCATCTCAGCGATGGCGGTATCTCGATCATTTAATCCTCTCGTCCCCAGAGCAGCAGATACTCTTGCCCCTTCGGTGACTTCGGGTAGATTGATGTTAAGAGATTTGAGGTCAACGAAGCGAAAGGTAATTTCACCAGTCGGCTTGATGACCCAAATATAAAGGGCTTGATTCCCAATAGTTGAATACTCGACGAGGGTAGCGTTTTGCTCTTTAGCGATTTGTTGAATTTGCTGGATATTGGGTGGGTTGATAGTAGTTTGGGCAGATGCAGATGAGGCTTGGCGAGATGCCAATAACTCGACAAAAGCTCTGGCTCTACCCCGTTCGGCAATTTCTAAAGCGTCATTAGTTTTTTTCTGAGCAATGAAGACTTTTTGTAAAATGCCGTAGACCCTAGTTTGAGTTTCAAATATTGACACTTTATTGGCATCGTCTAATCCAGCACGGAGAGATTCCCAAACTTTAATACTATCAAGTAGGGTTTTCTCTGCTGCTGCGAGATTGCCAGATTTGGAGAGAGCAAGTCCTAGATTGTTGAGAGCCCCCCCCTCGTTTAGGCGGTCTTTTATTTCTCGCGCGATCGCCAACCACTGCTGAGCGTAGTCGATGGCTTTGGCGTAGTCGCCGAGGGAATCGTAAGCAATTCCCAGATTTCCCAGAGATGTCCCCTCGCTTTGGCGGTCTTTTACTTCTCGCGCGATCGCCAGCGACTGCTGTTGGTAGTCGATGGCTTTGGCGTAGTCGCCAAGGGAAAAGTAAGCACTTCCCAGATTTCCCAGAACCGCCCCCTCACTTTGGCGGTCTTTAATTTCTCGCGCGATCGCCAACCACTGCTGTTGGTAGTCGATGGCTTTGGCGTAGTTGCCGAGGAAAAAGTAAGCATTTCCCAGATTTCCCAGCGCCGCCCCCTCGCTTTGGCGGTCTTTAATTTCTCGCGCGATCGCCAAGTCCTGCTGAACGTACTCAATGGCTTTGGCGTAGTCGCCGAGGAAATTGTAAGCATTTCCCAGACTTCCCAGAGCTTTCCCTTCACCTTGGCGGTCTTTAATTTCTCGATAAATTATTAGTGCCTGTTGCCAAGACTGCAATGCAGCTTGAAATTGACTAATCTGATACTGCTCAATCCCTTGGTCTAACAGTCGGTCTGCTTCAACTTTCCGCTCAGCTTGCGTTTGAGCCAAGGCCTGAGAATTGAGGATTTTAAATTGAGAATTAGGGATAAACCGAAACTCACCTACAGTCAGCGCCGCTAAGATTGAGATCAGTCCCGACAATCCAATTTTTTGCAGTTTCATAACTTTTGACAGGCCACTGGTTTGAATATCCACTTGACACATCAAGATATTGCTAATGCGATTTGCACGACGCGGTTCAGTTGACTGTTGACTGTTGACCGCACGCGGGGCGACTTCTAACTGGAAGGAAGAGGATTCGAGTAATGAATAGTCTTCTTTTAATTTCTCCCGATCGGGCTTTGGGCTTTAAACCAATTCTGTCTGGTAACAGTAACGCGAATGATGGGAAAATTGCAGCAGCAAGGGTTAATCAGTCGAGATGGCCATCTCGGCATTTAATTCTTAACAAAGGTGTTTTGTATCCGCCTCCGATTTGTTTGGCTGCAACCCTCCAGCAGTATAGCAAGCGACAGCCATTTGCATCTACATAATGCTGTCTAATATTAAAGCTCTCATCGAATTGCATCAGAATTGTCTGTCTTGATTTTCCTCCCCCTATCTACAGCCATACATTTGTAGCCAGAAAAGATATCATTAAGCGGTGCATTTATTTAGGAAAAAACTCAATGGCTAACTCAACTCAAGAAACACCGCAACCAGACAATAAAGAATTAACTGACATTACAGCTAAACCTCAAGAACAACAAGAAGAACCGCCCAATAAGGGTGACGGGCGGAAATAGTCGATCGCCCGGAATGACAGGGCCGTAGAAGGTAAAGAAACCGGGTTTTTTGACTCTTATTGAAGGTTTTAACCAAATATTTTGGTTAAACAACCCGGTTTCTAGCTACCCGCGCGTCAAAGAAATAACTTGACAAATTATTCAGTTTGTGTAGTTGCGTTGTTTGATCGCAAGTTCGGCTTTCCCGGCTTTCCACGGAGGCCGTTTAAAGAAACCACATCAGCCTCAGAACTCTCCCTCGCCACCCGAATCAGCAACCCCGACAACAACAAACTTGCCAACATCGAAGAACCCCCATAACTAAAAAACGGCAGTGGCAACCCCGTAGTCGGCAAAACCCCCGTCGCCACCCCAATATTCAGCAGCGACTGTCCCACCATCACCACCATCACCCCAATCGCCACCAACTGACTCTCACTATTTCGAGCCTTCATCGCTACTCTCAACGCCACAGTAGAGTAAGCCGCCAACATCAGCAACAGAGAGAAACCTCCCACCAAACCAAACTCCTCAGCAAACACAGCAAAAATAAAATCGCTGTACTGAATAGGCAAATAAAATAACTTTTGCTGCGACATCCCCAAACCCACACCCCAAACGCCCCCAGAACCCACAGCCAGGAGACTTTGAATCAATTGATAGCCGTCTTGCATCGGATCAGCCCAAGGATTGAGAAAAGACATAATCCGGCGGCGCTGATATTCCCTAAAACTAATACTTAAAACGGCTAAAAGCATTCCCCCCATTGCCGTTGCGCCCAACTGCAAGTAAGGCAAGCCCGCCGCCAAAGCCACCAACCACAAAGTCATCCCGCACAAAGCCGTGGTACTTAAATTCGGCTGCAACAAAATTCCCAACAGCATTGCACCGAAAATTAACAGCCAAGTTAAGCGAACTTTATTCGTCAACCGAGGCCAGTTGCCGAAAATGCGGGCGCTTTGGAGAACAAAAAACGGCTTAATCAACTCAGAAGGTTGAATAATCGGAACCGGGCCCAGAGATATCCAGCGAGTCGCCCCGTTGATTGTGGTTCCCACCCCCGGAACCAAGGTCAGCCACAGTAATCCCAGCAGCAACAAAACGCCTAACTGAGATGTTTTCATGATGTAGCGCAGTGGGGAGTACACCATCAAGTTAAAGCCGGCCAGCCCGATCGCCACTGCGACTAGCTGTCGTTTAAAATAATAAAGGCCGTCTCCAAATTCATAATTTGCAATGGGATAGGAAGCCGAAAACAATGCTGTCAGCCCTACAAACAGCCACAGAAAAGTCAGCCACCTCAGCCACCGAGCCTCAGCGGCCCATTGAGACGCGCTGGGGTCAAAAAAGGGAATCAAGCGTCGAATGTCATTAGCCATAGGATTTTAGAATGCTCTCAATAAACTCTAACAAAGATGGCTAAAGTACCAGATTGGTTAATTTACGCATTAATCTGTTCGCTATTATATGGTTTGTGGGGATTTTTTGGTAATTTAGCGACTAAATATATTGACTACAAAACTGCTTTTGTTTATGAAGCAATTGGCGCTATTTTAACTACTTTATTTATTATTTTCCACACTAATAATTTTAGTTTTGAGGGAGATGTTAGGGGAATTTTGTTTGCCATGTTAGTTGGCGTTTGTGGCACGGTGGCATCATTAGTATTTTTTATAGCCCTTGGCAAAGGTGAAGTTGCCAATGTAGTGAGTGTTACTTCTATCTACCCGCTGATTACTATATTATTATCGTATTTATTCTTGAAAGAGGCTATTACATTACCGCAAATGCTTGCTGTTTTGTTAGCCATAATCGCAGTTATACTTTCTGCTTATTGAAATATTTGTCAATGATTAGATTAACAACGCTGGACATTCTTCGTTTAAAATAACAAACAAAAAAGAGGTCGATGCGACCTCTTACCCCTCTACTAATCCAGCTTCGGCTCTTAAAGCAAACCTGTATTAGCTCCGGGCTTACCGGTAGCCAGTTGCACTTTAATAATTCTGCCGCCCATTTTCATAATTCTTTGCTGTTCCCGGAACCAGTTGTCGTAAGGAACGAGCTTAGTAAAATAGGTATTTTGCAATTCGCGCTGAGTGCGGATGCGAGTTTGACTGGGGACGCAAGCAGTCACCTTAAACATTCTCATGGGAAACTAACTCCTGAGTAGGTTTACAGATTATTAGATGGATTTTTTAAAGATTGAAGGCAGGGAGTTAGGAGTCAAAACTAGCTCGTTAAAACTCGTCGGGCTTTCTCGACCAGCCTTTGACGGTCTAGCAATCACTCTCAACTTCCCTGACCTCTTTTCAAAGCCAAAGGTAACAAGTCCAAAGTTAAAAGTTAAAAGAGGCAAGAAATAAATGTTATTTCTTCTTCTTTCTTCCTTCTTCCTTCTTCCTTCTTCCTGAGTCTTAGCTCAAGCCAGAGCAGATGTAGTCGAAATAGACGCCCATTTCTTTACCAGCGTCAGAACCGACCAAACCGGCGGTGACTTCTTTCATTGCTTGGATTGCTTGTACGGTAGAACCGATGGGCACGCCCAAGGAGTTGTAGGTTTCTTTCAAACCGTTGAGCACGCGCTCATCGAGGATGGAAGGGTCGCCAGCCAACATAGCGTAGGTGGCGTAGCGGAGGTAGTAGTCCAAGTCGCGGATGCAAGCTGCATAACGACGAGTGGTGTACATATTGCCGCCGGGACGAGTTACGTCAGAGTACAACAGAGACTTAGCAACTGCTTCTTTGACGATTGTGGCTGCATTGGCGCTGATGGCTGTAGCGGCGCGGACGCGCAGTTCGCCAGAAGCAAAGTAGTTCTTGAGCTTGTCTAGAGCGCTGATGTCCAGGTACTTACCTTGAACGTCAGAGGAATTGATAACGGCGGTAATTGCGTCTTGCATGGTTGTCTTGTTTCCTAGAAAGTGGCTGAGTCAGTCCAATTTTGGAGCTAGAATTTGGAATTTGGGATTTGGGATTTGAGATTTTTAACTGGCTGGTTATTTGCAAAAGCTTTTAACTTGTTGCCGGCAACCCCCAATTTTTCAATCTAAAATCGAAAACCTAAAATCGAAATTCCTTACTGCATCGCACCGATAACGTAGTCGAAGTAAGAGGAAGCTTCGGAAGCATCTTCTCCAGACAGCAGCGAGCTTGCTGCATTTTTCATAGCACGAACGCCTTCGGCGACGGCTTCAATCGGGGTGCCGAGAGATTTGTACATTTCGCGGACGCCGACAATACCGATTTCTTCGATCGGAGTAATGTCGCCAGCTACGATTCCGTAGGTAATCAAACGCAGGTAGTAGTCCATGTCGCGCAAGCAAGTTGCGGTCATTTCTTCGCCGTAAGCGTTGCCGCCGGGAGAAACAATATCAGGGCGCTTTTGGAAAAGTTGGTCGCCTGCTTGCTTGACGATGCGTTCGCGGGATTCGCTCAAAATTTGGGCGATGCGGACGCGGCGTTCACCAGAGGTGACAAAGCTCTTGATCCGATCTAATTCACCTGGGCTCAAGTAGCGAGCTTCGGCGTCTGCGTTGACGATTGATTTGGTGACGATACTCATCTTGTGTGTACCCGCTGGATATTTTGCTATATGAACTGCTCTGCGCTGAGCTAGCGAAGGCGGGCGCTTGCGTCCCGTATCTTTCCTGCTCAGGCAGGAGCTTTGACGGGGAAGGCTGGACTTTCCACAATCAGCAACTGTTGAAGTTGTTGGGGGGTGACTGCCTTCGGTGCTTAACGGCGCTGGTTCTTCACGCCGGTGCGCTTGTGAGTGCTCGCACTAAGCCTGTCGCTTACAATACCATAAATGACTGATGCGATCTTTAATTTATGATCAAGATTGCAGCAGGCCACTTAGTGGCGATCGAGTGACTGTCGGGCAGTTAGTAAGGATATTGCTTCTCTGACACAACTACCTCTCGCAAGTATTTTGAGGCATTATGTTCACATTCTGAGTGTTACTGTAATAGTTTGTAACATTCTTTTTCATATTTGGGCCCTCGCTTGGGTGTTCTCGGTTAAAATTTCACAGTTAAAAAATTGCTAAAATTATCTCGCAGCAATGCTTACAGGCGATCGAGCATTGAGCTGGAATTGTGACGGGCGACGGCGCAACCATCAAAGACTTTTCCCTCAGAGGGAAGGGAGACAGGCCGGAGGCAGGGGGGCTCATTGGTGTCAACTTAAGCTTTTAGTCCACCATTCCTCCCACTCACCAGGCAGTCCGCCAGGGAATGAATTCCCTGTCTTATAGCGAAAGTCCTCGCTTCCGAGGACTGAAGAACTCCTTAGTCCTCGGAAGCGAGGACTTTCGCTTTGAGGCTCTTGTTTCCCCCCCTGACGGGCTATCGGTTTTACCTTAAGCTGACACCAATGAGGGGGGAGATGTGAGACGATCGCACATCTTGCACCATTCTGAATAAGTCTTCGACGGGCGGGCTCTCCTGCCCAACCCCTACTACCCACAATAAAACTCACTCTTTGTGTTTGTGCAACAGGCCGTCGGCGCTGTTCTCGCTCGCGATGCCAGATATTAATATCATCGGAAATCGTAACTTTCGAGCTTGTAGCTAGATTTGACTCTCACTTTTAATCTGGTGCGCCGTGAAAAGAAATCCATCAGCCCTTAAAAAAGCTTTACAGTTTGGCATTAGCGGTGCTGTCGGCGGTTTCGTCGGCAATCTAATCACCGAACCTTTCATGCAGGGACTCACTGGTTCGGAATCTGTTTTTGACAGTGTATTGTCCACAGCTCGGTGGTTTGGATTGGTAGGCGGTGGCATTGCTACGGCTATCATGTTCGGCTATTATTACTATATCAAAGGCAAGCCTCAAATTAAACAAGCTTTAAAAAATGGCGGATTGTTTGGTTTAATAGCAGGAGCAATTTCTGGGGCGATCGCCGAAGGTATTTACAGCGGAATTGGCGACGGAAACAACGAATTATTACGAGTAATTTGCTGGGGAATAGCTGGCAGTTTGTTAGGACTGGGGCTGGCACAGCGGATTCCTAATTTGGGAGCGCTTCGCGGCATGGGAGGCGGCGGTGTTGGAGGAGTTTTGGGCGGCTGTTTGTTTATTCTGTTTGCTTACAATCTATCCGGTACAGCAGGCCGTTTAGCTGGGTGTGCTGCGATCGGTTTTTGGATAGGAATTATGTTGGTTGTAGCTGAAACTTTGTTCAACAAAGCTTGGCTGGTAATTAGTTATGACACCGGAGCAAATCGCACTCTCACTCTGGGTTCGGAACCGGTGACTTTTGGCAGTGATGAAAATTTGTCTATTATCTGCATTCCTAATGTTTCGCCTTTGGCAATGCGGTTTCAGTTGGAAGCAGGTCAAATTGTTTGCGAGAATGTGGATAGCGGAGCGGTTAGTTATTTGCGATCGGGCGACCAAAAGAGAATCGGCAACTGTACAATTACAGTAGGAAACTCGGACTTGCCAGCCCCAACATCGGCAAATATTCCGCCTACCTTTATATCAGATCAGCCCGCAGTAAATTCTTTTACCAGCGGTCAATTTTCCCTGAAATTAGGAAGTCGAGTTATTCCTCTGAGTGCGGGAACTCAACTATTCACCTCTGACATACCGAGTTTAACAGCCGCAGCATCTAACGGTCTTGTAGCTATAGTCACTTCTAGATCGAGAAACGAGCTTTCGTTAGGATTGACCAATTTGTGCGATCGCGCTTGGTGGGCTACAGACATTCAAGGCGATATAAAAATGGTAGAACCTGAAAGTACCCTGACTTTGGCGTTGGGAACTCAAATCGAATTCGGTGAATTAGAGGGCGAAATTGTGTAAGTAAGAGAGTAAGCTGTTGCACATTTAAACTGTGATACAAGCATTACCCTTGTTTTTGATTTTGCGACCCCATTTAATTACAGCATTTTCTGATGTTAGGAGGTAGGAGCGATAACGTGGAAAACAAGGCGTTGCTTAATCAGGGTATGAATCACCTTTTCGATTGAAGTTACAAAACTCACCCAACTTGGCTTAGAGCAATTGGGAAATCTTGAATTAATACCTGTATTCAGCAACGCCTCCGACCACTCGTGCGTCCACGACTATATTTGTCACATTGGCGTCCAGGACTGTTCAATTTAACTGGGGCGAACGTCACTAAGTTCAATCATTCCGCAAGGCTGCGATCGGATCTAAGCGAGCGGCATTCCGAGCCGGCAATACTCCAGCTAACAACCCGACGGTAAAAGACAGCCCAAAACCTGCTGCGATAGACCATACAGAAACCACAAACGGAAATTTGAACGCTGTCGAGGCCCCAAAGGCGATCGCAATTCCCAACCCAATACCAGCCGTTCCCCCCACCGTGGAAACTAAAATAGATTCCGCCATAAATTGAATTAGAATTGCTGCATTAGTAGCGCCTACCGCTTTGCGAATCCCGATTTCCTTAGTGCGTTCCACAACAGAAACCAACATAATATTAGCAATACCGATGCCGCCAACCACCAAAGAAATTCCGGCGATCGCTCCCACCATAACCGTAAATAAACCTATCACATTGCTGAAAGTATTAACTATCTCAGCTTGATTGACAACTCGAAAATCATCCGGTTGTGGCGGATAAATATTGTGGCGCAAGCGCATGATATTTTCTACTTGAAATTGAGCATCGGCTAAATCAGCTTCGCCCGCAGTTTCCAACCAAAAACCCGAGATCGCAATCCCCGCTAAAGAATTTCTCCCCACAATCCGCGAAGACATATTTTTCAGGGGAATATACACTCGATCGTCCTGATCGGTTCCCCCTACAGACCCCTTGCTTTCCATCACTCCAATAACCTTGTAGCGGTTTCCCTGAATGCGAATATCAGAGGATAGCGCATTAACTCCGGCTCCAAAAAGTTCGTCTCGCACCTTAGAACCGAGGACAACTACTGGCTCAGCAGCATTCAATTCATCCTCGTTAAAAAACCGTCCTTCTTGGGGTTGAATGTTCTTCACATCTGGATAGTTTAAATCCGTTCCCAAAATAGCAGTAAATGAATTTTGTCCGCCATAAACGACTTGCACTTGGCGCTGCAAATAAGCCGAAATCGCCTTAACTGCAGGAGCTTGTTTGCCGATCGCCTTAGCGTCATCCCAAGTAAGGGTAGTAGCAGAACCGCTTCCCTGACTGACACCGCCCGATCGCGAAGCGCCGGATAAAACCAACAGCACATTTGTACCCAAAGCCTTTAACTGTTCTTCTGTTGATTTTTGTACTCCCTGTCCCACCGAAGTAATGGCAATTACCGAAGATATCCCAATAATTACGCCCAGCATAGTTAAACTGGTACGCAACTTATTATTCCACAGCGCCTCTGTCGCCATGAACGCGATTTGAACATTAGAGATTTTGTTGGTGCGGGGGCAAGTCTGTAATTTCATGTTGTTTGTTATTTATTATTTATTATTTGGTGGCAACTTCTAAGAAGTATGCCTAAATTAGTCCCTAATTTATCACCTGACGATGCAACCGGAAACGATATGATTTGTGGCACAATCCGCCGGGGGTTGAAACCCCCGTCTCATAGCTAAAGTCGCTTGAAACCGACTGAAAATTCGTCTGAAACTGATGTATATCAACTAACTCTTCAGTCCTCTTTCAGAGGACTTTCGCTATGAGACAGGGATTTCAATCCCTGTCGGACTGTCGGACTCTCTCGCGGACTAACTAATGACTACTGACCACTAACGCAAGCGCGTTCCCCCACCAGGTTGCAAACCCGGAATTCCACCCGACGAGGGATTTTGGGATCTAGGCCGCAATCCCGGGGGGAAACTCATCAGCACTTTTTCATTTCCTTTCAAACCCGATCGCACTTCCGTCTTGTCATCCACCGTCACACCAGTCTTAATCGGCATAAAAGCAGGTTTACCATCTTCTCCACCGGGAACATAAACCCCCGATTCCCTTTGTTGGCGGACAATTGCCGCAGTCGGAACTACCAAAACATTTTTGAGTTCACCGGCCTTAAACTCAACATTTACATTCATGCCCGATCGCAGCATTTGTTTATCGTCATTAATAATTGCTGCTTTTACCTCAAAACTTGTCACATTTTGCTGGACGATCGACTGAGGCGAAATTTGAGTGATTTTACCTGTAAAAGTCTTTCCCGCAAAAGCATCGGCTTGAATAGATGCAGCCTGGCCAATCTTAATCTGAGAAATATTAGTTTCTGCTACGTTTGCTACTAATTGATTTTTTGAAGCTAAGGACAAAATCGAAGAAGAAGTCGCTGAAGAAACCGCACTACCTGCCGTAGTGGGAGTCACAAAAGCGCCCGGATCGGCGTACTTGCGGGTAACAGTGCCGGTGAAAGGAGCCCGCAGCACAGTATCGTTAATCTGCGCTTGAACGCTTTGCAGGCTGCCTCTAGCAGCGAGAACTTGGGCGCGGGCTTGGGCGATGTCTTCGGGGCGGGAACCAGATTCTAGCAGCGCCAAAGCTTGCTGTTTTTGCTCCACTGCGGCCTGCCCCGCAGCGATGTCTTCCGGGCGTGCGCCCGATCGCGCCAAGGCCAAAGCTTGCCGTTTTTGCTCCACAGCGGCCCGCCCTGCTGCGATGTCTTCCGGGCGTGCGCCCGATCGCGCCAGGGTCAAAGCTTGCCGTTTTTGCTCGACAGCAGCCCGCGCAGAAGCGATTTCTTCAGGGCGAGTACCCGCTTGCAGCAAAGCTACAGCTTGTTCGGCTTGTCTAACTTGCGTTTGAGCTCGATCGCGCGCGGTGCGGGAGTTGTTGACAACTTGCAAAGCAATGGCTCCAGCATTATAGAGCTCCTGATTTCTCTGAAAGTCTTCCTCTGCTTGGTTTTTGGCGTATTCGGCATCTCTGAGTTTGGCGATCGCTTGGGCGATGTCTTCAGGCCGATTGCCCTTGAGCAATTTTTGTAAATTTGCCTGTTGTTCAGCTAGTTGTGCCTCGGCTACGGCAATATCCTGGCTTCGATTGCCGTTGAGCAATTTTTGCAACGTTGCCTGTTGTTCAGCTAACGCTGCCTCAGCTACAGCAATGTCTTGGGTTCGATTGCCGTTGAGCAATTTTTCCAGACTTGCCTGTTGTTCTGCCAACACTGCCTTAGCCACAGCAATGTCTTGGGTTCGATTGCCGTTGAGCAATTTTTGCAGGTTTGCTTCGGCGGCTGCGAGTTGTCCGCGAGTTTGGGTAAGTTGTCCTTGGAGGTTGGAGTCGTCCATGTAGGCGAGAATCTGCCCTTGTTCAACCTTATCTCCTTCCTTGACAAGCAAACTTTTGAGCATTCCTGAAGTTTTGGGGCTGACGTTAACGGAACGTTCGGGCACTATTGTGCCGTTTGCCGAAATTGTAATCGGCAGGTTCACCCTTTCGACAGCAACGGTTTTTTCCTTGCGCCTGGTTTCGCGGCTGGATTTGACTGTGAGTTGGCTGTAAGCTGTGTAGCCTACTCCTGCAAGCAGGGAAGCGGCGAGGAGTCCGCTAACCCACGGAGTCAGCTCTTTTTTTATCTGAAAGTGCTTTACTAAGTACATATAAATTAGACATATCGGGCGTCTGTTCAATTTAGACCGATCGGGAACAGAAAACGTTCAATTATGATATTTTTAGTTAGGATGGAGCGTTTGTCGCTCAAATCAACCGTTATGCGACAAGTCCTCTATGGGGGTGTGGCGGGAAGCCGATCTTTATAAGCACCTTCTTTCTGGTTGATTCAGAAGCGTTTAGGACTGCACCACAATCGTCGGAGGTATGATTTTGATCGAGCTCAAGATATTTACTGCGCAAATACGAATCTAGTTGGTAGAGACTATACTGGAAAATAATAGGAGGTTAGAGCAATGGATCAGCATCATCGATACTTGCGAATCGCCCTTGTTGTTGTCGGAATTGCCTTTCTGCTTGTCTATCCACTGATGAAGGTTTGGTCATCTGGCTGGTCATGGCAACCAGGCCAATACGAATACGAACAGATGATCGTCGGCATTTATGCGACGCTTGGTGTCTTTTTGCTGTGGGCTTCTCGAAAACCAGAAACACATCTCAGCTTAATCTGGTTCACAGTCTGGTCGAGTGTAGTCCACGGGCTGATCATGGCGGTACACGCAGTGATTGATTCTGCGGAACGCGGACACCTCCTCGGCGATGTTCCAGCATTGATTTTGGTGGCAATTGTCCTTGGTTTCCTAGCGTCACGCGAAGTGGTGCCAAGTGAATGAACGGGCGCGGCAGAACAAATCAAATCCAGCAGACAGACGAAACCCGGGCTGCTGAGTTAAAGACATCTAGGGCCGCTGATTTGATTTGTTCGATCGCTGATAGTGCATTTTCTCTATTAGTAGCAATCGCTGCTAAGTCAGCAAGAT
Source organism: Microcoleus sp. Pol17C6 (assembly GCF_036701145.1). Taxonomy (NCBI): domain Bacteria; kingdom Bacillati; phylum Cyanobacteriota; class Cyanophyceae; order Oscillatoriales; family Microcoleaceae; genus Microcoleus; species Microcoleus sp. Pol17C6. Next base: position 131,058 of record NZ_JAUBQH010000006.1, on the reverse strand, counting down.
GTATCTCACCCCACTCGTAAAGCGTTGCGATCGGCTCAAGGAAAATTTCACCTAATGATGTTAGTGAATATTCAACCATCGGTGGGATATTGACATATTCTGCTGGAGCTTATATCGTGTCCGGGCGATCGCGTATAATCAGATCGAACAGATCGAACTTTTGAAAAGTTCGATCGCCAATTTCATACTCAACAAACAGCCACTACACCCAACTCTGTAATCGCTGCCTCCGGGCCCACCAAAGAAATATACGGTTCTACAAAATATTTCTTAGCAGCATCCCGCGCTTGTGAAGCTGTCACCTGTGCAATTTCTTCTTGAAACTGCTGGTCAAATTTAATTCCCAATCCCAAAATTTCGTACCAGCCTAAAACTTGGGCAATTTGCGAATTAGTTTGTTTTCCTAAAGCATATTGACCGAGCATTTTATTCTTGCAAGCTTGCAATTCTTCCTCGCTTAGTTCGGTGTTGGCGAGTCGATCGACTTCTGCGCGCAATCCTTCAAAAGCAGTCGCCGTATTTTCCGGCGCCGTACCCATGTACACGACAAACTGAGCCGTGTCCAAGCGCGTCGCGTAGACCGCAGAAACGTCGTAAGCCAAGCCCCGCTTTTCCCGCAGTTCCACAAACAACCGGCTCGACAAACCGTTACCCAAATAAGTATTCAGCAACTTAATCGCTGCATAGTCTGGATTTTTGACAGAGGGTGCGAGGTAGCCCAGCATAATCACTGATTGCTGGGTATCTTGCGCCGTAACGACCGATTCAGGGGAGGGGTAGAGAGGGGGGACGTTTAAAGTTGGTAAGGGTGTTAAAGGCGCTTTCCAGTCCCCAAAAGTTCGATCGATCAGGGCGATCGCATCTTCGGTGGATATTCTGCCGGCGACAGAAATAACTACATTATCGGGACGGAAATAGGTTTTGTGGAACTCTTCGAGCTCGTTTCTGGTGAGCTTTGACATAGTAGCTTCCGTGCCCAAGGGAGAGAAAGCATAGGGGTGTTCCTGGTACATCGCGTGCCGCAATTGCTCGAAGGCGATCGCAAATGGCTGTTCTTGTTGCGATCGAATTGCCGATATGGCAATGCGGCGTTCGAGTTCGACTTCAGCTTCCGGGAAATTGGGCGATCGCGTCAATTGCGCAGCCAACTCCAAAATCTCCTCAAAATCCGCAGAAACCGTCTTCAAACTCACTAAAAAATAGTCTGTAGTAGAGTCGGCACTCAACCTCGCTCCCACCGATTCTACACGCTCGGCAATTTCCAGCGAAGACAGTTGATCGGTTCCCTTAGTCATTACCGCCGACAGCAAGTGACACAATCCTGCTTGTTCCGGCTGCACGTAGCGACTGCCGGCCCGCAGGAATATCCTAGCTGCAATAATATCTGCTGCTGGATTTTCTGCTGCTAAGACAACAATACCGTTGTCTAAAACCGTGCGCTGGATTTCATTTTTCATGGTTAATTTAGTTGGGAACTTGTACTGAGAGTAGCTGAAGTATTGGTAATTGAAAATGGGTAATTGGTAATTGGTAATTGGTAATTAGTAATTACTTGATTGCCATTTTTCTATTTTCCATGCGGATCTTGTATGATGTCATACCGGGCAGGGCCTGACCCACAACATCTAAATGTAACAACATCTATCCCGTAGGGTGCGCCACAAGCACAAAGAGTCCCGGACAAATGCCGAACATCTCTCCGGTATCAAAAATATATGTATTTTCACCCGTTTACCAATTAGATTGGTTTGAGTACCACGGCTGTATAGCGTCGGGGAGAGAGATATTGTTGAGCTAGGCGCTGGAGGTCTAAGGGCCCAAATGCTTTAATCCTGGTGGGATAGCTGAGCGCTAATTCCGCAGTGGCGATCGTATTGTAATATCCGTAAAGACCGGCGAGCTGTCCCGGCGTTTCGAGCGAGAAAGCAAAATCGTTGCACAGCAAACGCTTACAGCGGAGCAATTCTACCTCGGAAACTGGCTCAGACTGCAATTCCCAAAGTCGATCGCAAATCCGAGATTCCACCTGTTCAATATCTTTCGCGTCCAAGACTGCACTGATAGTAAATAAACTCGATTCCCGTTGCAGCGAGAAAGTGCTGTCGATCGCCTCTACCAATTGTAATTCTTCCCGCAATTCCCTGACTAAACGCGAAGTCCGCCCGTCTGCAAGCAACACCGACAGCAAATCCAAACCGCAAGCACTTTGCAAGTGTTCAACTCCCGGGCCTGTCCAGGCCATCATTAGCCGCGCTTGTTCCAATCGGGGGAGACAGAGTTCCTGACGGCGAATTTCTATCAGTGGCGGTTCCGCCTCTGCCGTTAATTTGGGACAATCCCACCGATCCGAAAACTGCTCGAATGCTTTCCCCGTAATATCTCTGGCTTGTTGTTCATCAATTCCCCCGACTATCACCACAGTCATATTTTCCGGCTGATAGTGCGATCGGTGGAAACAGCGCATTTCGTGGGGAGTTCGCGACATCAGCAGTTCTTCCGTGCCCAATACCGATCGCCTGTAGGGATGCCGCTGGTAAACTGTTTCCATCATGGCTTGGAAACCCAGCCAATCGGGATTGTCTTGAGCTTGGCGGATTTCTTCTAGCACCACATCTCGCTCGCGATCGAATTCCCGATCCGGAATCGAAGCCCGCAGCAGCAATTCTGCCAGTGGCTGCGCTGTTTCTGCTAAATAATCGGCCGCAGCGTTGACGAAAAAATGGGCGTAGTCGTGACTTGTAGCTGCGTTGGCGACACCCCCGCGATTTTCGATTACCTGGTCAAATTCTCCAGGGGCGATCGAATCCGTCCCTTTAAATATCATGTGTTCTAGAAAATGAGCCATTCCCGACCAAGAATCCGGCTCCAGCGTAGCGCCAGCCCTCACCCACACGTCTAGCGCGACCACCGGTGTGGCCGAAATTCGCTGGTGAATGACCGTTAACCCGTTGTTGAGCTTCCAGACATTTGCTGGGAACTCTAAAGCAGTGAGCAGTTGAGACAAGCTAGTTATTCTTAAACTTTAGTTAACTTCGGCTGCAACTATGGTAGCGCTTTACAGCTCTGCGATCGGGATTAATTGATACAGAAATCATTACTCATCTGCCATTAATCCTTACTCATCAGTTATTTTTTGCTTTTTGCTTTTTTTCAAGCAGTCTCAAATACTTACCATTTTTTTGTTCAAAAGTCAATAGGTTGCGCGGGATATTAATTAATCAGTCGGGAGAAAGAGGATGTTATCAGAATATATCAATAAATTAAAAGATGTAAGAACACTAAAGACATTGAGAGGAGAAACGACAGATGGTAGCTACCCTAGAAGATACCAAGCGCCAAGCGATCGCGACTAAATTAGCAGACATGAAAGCGCTGCAAAACTTGTTGATCGCCAACGAGCAATTGTTCATCAATTCCTGCAACGACTCCGAACTGTGCGATCGTTTCCGGGATATGCTTGAGGACGATCGCAAAAACTTGGGCGTATTAGAAACCGTAATCGTTCAATACGGAATTCAAACCGAACCCAAAGAAACATTCACAAAAATGATCGAAGAAGTTCAGAAACTCATGAAAGGTTCTGAACTAACATTGTTTGAAAAAGTCGCTCAGCACGAACTGCTCAAACACAAACAAACAATGGCCGGTCTGTTAGTACACAAAGCCGCTCAAATAGTCGGCGCAGACATCGAAGCCGCCATTACTCCCCTCAACACAGTTAACTTTGAAAACCGCGCTCACCAAGAGCAACTCAAGGGAGTTATGGAAATCTTGGGCGTGCGCGAACTAACCGGCAAAGACCCCGACCAAGGCGTTTGGGCCCGCGTGCAAGATGCAATGGCAGCCATGACCGGCATCATCGGCGGTGCAGTTACCCGCAGCAAAGATGAGATGAACATCACCGAAATCATCTCCATGGATCACCGCAAAGCCGATACCCTATTTATGGAAATCGCAAGCACCGACGATCCTCAAAAACTACAAGAATTCTTCGGTCAACTTTACAAAGACCTCAGCGTTCACGCCGAAGCCGAAGAACAAGTTGTTTACCCAGCAATTCGCAGCTACTACAGCAACACTCAAGAGCTTTACGACGAGCAAGCAGAAATGAAGCAAATGCTCGCCAAGATTAAGTCAATGAGCCCGAGCTCTCCTGAGTTCAAAGCCCAAATCAAACAGCTCCAAACAGCAGTTAAAGATCACGTAAAAGAAGAAGAAAACGATATGTTCCCTCAAATTCGCCGCAACTTGAGCGAAGCACAAATGGAACAAATGGCTACTCAATTCAAAGCAGCCAAAAGCACCATCCAGCAAGAAATGGCTAACCTGAGCTAATTCAGCAGCGAGCTAATTGTAGCTCTAGGTGAGCTCAAAACTAGCTAAACTGCAACCTATCAATCCCGCTACATGGGTAGCGGGATTACTGTTTTGTGTAAACTCACAAATGTTCAAAAACTCACTAAAAAAATGAATAAACCCGCCCTGGCTAAGCTGGTTGTAGGGGCGGATTGATTTAGATTCTGAGTTATGATGTGAGATTGTGGGTGACACCCGCGCCTAAAAAATGCGGTTATATAGCGGTTCTCAGGAAAGTAAGGTACTCTTCCAATGACCAATGTCCAATGCCCAATGCCCAATGCCCAATGCCCAATGCCCAAGAACACCTCATGTTACTGAGAAAGGCTATATATTAACTCGCGCCAAATCTACCCGTTAATAACAGATCCGCCGTTGGGATGCAAAATTTGACCAGTCATGTAAGACGAATCTTTTGAAGCTAAAAACACGAAACTGGGGGCAACTTCATCGGGTTGACCGGCGCGTCCCAAGGCCGTGTCTGCACCAAATTTCTCCACTTTTTCTTCAGAGAAAGTTGCAGGAATTAGAGGCGTCCAAATCGGGCCGGGGGCGACTCCGTTGACGCGAATTCCTTTCTCAGCTAAACTTTGAGACAAAGAGCGAGTAAAGGCAACAATTGCTCCTTTGGTGGAGGAGTAATCTAGTAATTGTTGATTGCCTTTATAGGCGGTGACAGAGGTAGTGTTGATAATTGCACTTCCCTCTTTGAGGTGTTTGAGAGCGGCTTTTGTGAGATAAAACATCGAGAAAATGTTGGTGCGGAAGGTGCGCTCTAATTGTTCGGCGGTGATGTTTTCGATGCTTTCTTGGGGATGCTGTTCGGCGGCGTTGTTGACTAAGATGTCGAGATGGCCAAATTCTTTAACTGTTTGTTCTACAAGGTTTTGACACACGCTTTCGTCGCCGATGTCGCCGGCGATCGCAATACAGCGCCGGCCTTGTTGTTCGATCGCCTCTTTGGTTTTTTTGGCATCATCATCTTCGTTAAGATAACTGATGACTACGTTAGCGCCTTCCTTGGCAAAGGCGATCGCCACCGCACGCCCGATACCGCTGTCTCCGCCCGTAATTAAGGCTACTTTGTCCCGCAATTTGTCGCTACCGCGATATCCCTCCGCGAAGGATTGGGGTTGCGGGGTCATTTGCGATTCAATACCGGGTTGCTGTTCTTGATGTTGAGCCGGATTAATCTTCTGTTCGGTTGGCATAAAAAATTCCTCTACGTTCTACCTCCATAAATAAAGGTTTTCTGTAACTAGGGAATCGCTCTTTTTGCCGATCGTGCCCTACGACTAAAGACAGTAATTAAAGAGATAAATAAACCCGTCAGCCGAACCCATGATTGTGGCGGGCTGGTTTATATAAATTGTGAGTTTTTCTCAAAGATTGTCAGTAAAAAGCGCCCCTACGAGCATCGGGATATATTTGTTGTAGAGGCGGGTTTCACGAAAAATATTTCCGGTAATTAAAGAAATCGATAAACCCGCCGCGCGAGCCTCTAATTATTGTCACAACAGCAAAAAGCACGCCAAAACATTATTTGACGTGCAGTTTAAACAAGCTAGCTGCTAATTGCTGAGTCTCGAACTAGAGACTCAACTTAACATTAGAAACCAGTCGGAGAAGGAACAGGAGCAGCTAACAGAAACTCCTTCTTATCTTCAGGCAACAATACAGTGTGTGCACTCGCGGTCCTCCTCCAGCTCATGTCATCAACAAAGCTGACACCTGCACTCTGAGGTGCGATCAAATCAGTCATGCTGACTTGTGAAGCGAATAAACCGCTGTCATTGAGAATATCGGGATTAGTAGTTACCGCAGAAGCAGCAACCGTGCCGCCAGTCAGCTCATCAGGGATGCTCTGAATAGCTCTTTCTGGAGTTGTCGGTACTGTGTTAGGGCCCGGCACGTCAAAGCTAACTGGGTTGGGCCCAGTTGGGATTGGGAACGGGTTATTAACGCTCGCATCGAAGACTTCCAAAACCGAGTAAGTGGCTGGAGACAAATTATTAAACCGAGCAATACCAGCAGCATCAGTTCTCGCCAGCGGTTCTGTTGCAGCATCATAGCGGCCGTTGCCGTTCAAATCCAAGGTGAATGGTATATTGGAAAGGGGCTCTTCATTGGGGTCCCGTACACCGTTGCGGTTATCGTCCCGGAATTTAGGAACCAAGAGGTCATAGCGGCGAGAGTTACCGACCAAAGCACAAGTAAAGGTTTGATTTGCACCGAGAACAACATCTACTGGTTGAGTCGTTTGGAAGTAACCAGGAGGCGTTACTTCTCGAATGCTGTAATTGCCGGGGCGCAAATTGTTGAATGCAAAGACACCAAACTCATTGGTAGTAGTAGTGGGTTCATCTGCTTGCAACTGACCGTCACGATTACTATCGATAAAAATGGTGACACCAGGAATAGCTGGTTCATTCCCATCTCGATAACCGTTCAGGTTGAAGTCCTCAAACTTACACCCGGTGATGTTGCTGTTAGGTGTGTTGGCAAAGGTAACGTTGGCATCCTGAGTGCTGAGGGTCACATCGACGCGATCTGCTGTAGAAGGAGAGAAATTGGGCTGTGCAACTTCTCGAACGACATAGTTGCCTGTTGGCAAGTTGGTAAAGGCTCCTCTACCCTGGGCATTTGTCTGGATTTGCTGTTCTCCAGCGTCGGGAGTGCCGTTATTGTTGTTGTCGAGGAAGACAGTGACACCGCTAATTGGCGCTTCACCCTGAGTTGGTTCAAAGCGACCATTGGCATTCAGGTCATTGTATTTGAAGACAGTGATGTTCGGTCGAGTGTTGCCCACACCGGCATTGTTGCCAATACCCTGAGTTGCTCCCACAGGAGTAAAGGTAAGTGATGGCGAGGGGTTGGGGGCTGGTAAAGTTGTAACTGGCGCTGCAAAAATCGGCCGCTCACCAGTGGTGGCGATCGATCTTTCACCTGGTTGTTGAACGCCGTCGCGGTTGGAGTCTATGAATTTAGGGTCGTTTGGTTTCAGCGTGTAGGTTGAGTCTGCTACTAGCAGCGGTTGCTCTCTGCTGATGGTACCCTGGAATCGTGCCTGCGGCCCTGGTGCCGAAACCAGAGTGGGGTTTGGAGTGGTTGCTACTGGAGCATTGAGGTTTCCTGGGACACCGCCACCTACTTCTGGAGGCAGTACACCTGGAAAAATTTCCAACACTCTGTAATCGCCAGCTCGCAAATCCTTGAAGGTAACTACTCCGTTCGCATCTGTGATGGCTATCGGTTCGGAGCCTGCTCCATCCCAGCGACCGTTCGCGTTGACATCTAAAATAAACGGTACTCGGGCAATGGGGGGTTCCAAGACTCCACTAACAACATTTCGCGTTCCGCTGCGGTCTATGTCTCGAAATTTGTTAACTTCAATTTGATAGAGCGGAGTATCGCCCACTTGAGCGCAGGCAAAGGTTTGACCTGCTGCTACCGTCACGTCCAGTACCGGAACGTTGCCGGGGGGAGTGCTTTGGGGAAAATCTTGTGTTTCTAAGGGTTCTGCGTCCGTAGCATTAACTTCTAGTCCGGTAACAGAATTAATCTGTCGTCTAATCCGTTCTTCCCGAATCTTGTATGTTCCGGGTGCTACGTTGAACGACCATGCACCATTTTTGTCTGTTAAAGTGTTCTGTTCCCCTGCATCGCGTTGACCGTTGCCATTGGCATCAATATATATCCTGACATTTTTAATCCCCGGTTCATTCCCGTCTCGGAAGCCGTCGGCATCTATGTCTAGGTATTTGCATCCAACGATTCGGCTGCCTAGAGGTGTTTCTACTGGGCCGTTGCCAAAGAAAACGTTGACATTTCGGTTGCCAACGGTGACAGCGAGGGGGTTGGGAGTAGTAGGGATCAAATTACCAGGTATTACGGTTTCCGTGAGTACGTAATTGCCCGGGACAAGATTTATGAATGAGAACGCGCCGTTAGCGTCCGTCGTGGTTAAGAGTTCTCCAGTACCAGCATCAAGTACACCGTTGGTGCTTGTTGCTGATTCGAGAAGGATGGGGACATTCGCCAGACCTATGTCAGTTGGCTGTCTGATGCCATCGCGGTTCTGGTCAAAGAACTTGAGGCCTAGAATTGCCGGGCCAGCATTCCCAACCACAACTGGCTGTAATTGCTTGGCACTGAGCTCTTCGTTAGTTAAATCTAAATCTGCCATGATTTCTCTCCTTCACACCTAAATCCACGTAAATTACAGACTACTGTATGGGTTGTAACTTGCTGAGTAGTTTTTACTAATAGCTGACAACCGCTACTCGATTTTACATACGTCTGCACTTGAGGTAATGTTCCCATCTCACACAACAATGCCTCAAGCTTTGTCGCTGGCAAGTATATCAGGTTTTGAAGAACCCTGGCAATTTGAGGGCAACATCTTCAAGATTTGCACACCTTCTCTGTCCGTACATACTTGCTGTTTCGAGCTTTAAAAAGCCTAAGACAGACTTCTCCCCCCTGATATCAAGTCCGGCGGCATCGTTCTTGTTTGTCCTGGTTCGCTGTCATTGACGATCGCCTCCTCTGGGATTGCCAAGGACAGAGAACCAGCATCGATCGAGCTACCAGACTTGATATGACTTGCTTTGCCTGCAAATACGCCGATCGGGTTTGGGGGAATTACCTGATAGTTTTTCACTCACAGAGATGCTACTGCCTCTGAATATTGCACCCAATATACAAGCCTGCTTCGGATTTGCCGGAACTTAGGCTTGAGTGTTGGAGGTTGCCAACAATAGGGTATCACGCGATCGCCCTTTCACCTCTTCCGGATTTTTATCTGCGGTTTGGGATTCGGGGCGATCGACTTTTGTGTCACCCTACATAACCGAGAAATCTCTCGGGCCCATCGGCACAACCCAGTGAGCGATCGCCCCTTTATTTAATTCATTGGTCTTGACAAAATTACTAACTTGTGAATTAGGCTCCCGACCGACATTCTGTTGCCCAAAGTTAGGAATATTGCCTAAATTTGCAAAAAATTCATCACTCAAAAATTTACTAATTTGATCCCTATCACGACCCTGGCTCCAAGGCAAGCTATCCGCCACCATATTACCTGCAGGTTCCAGTCCCGCATAGCTGCTGGCATTCGTCAGCGGGTCGTCCTTCAAGGATTTAGCCAACGTACCCTCAGCATCTGCCGTTACCACATCTCCCGTCACCAAATCGATGCTGCTAGCCCGAATATCTGCCGAGACAACAACCACCGCAGGCGGAGTAGTTAGGATGAAACCGGGCGGCGGAACTTCGCGGACAACATAACTACCTACCGGAACGTTGCGGAAACTGTAATTGCCCTGAAGGTCGCTTAAGGTACTCGCTTCGCCCGGATCTAAACTGCTGTTGTTGTTGAGGTCGATGTAAATTTGAGTGTTGGCGATCGGGGGTTCCCCAGGATCTAGGCGACCGTTGGCATTAAAATCGTTAAATTTCACACCGCTGATCGTGCCAGTCACCAACACGTTGCCAAAGCTGAGATTAGTGGCATTTGTGCCATTACCCACGGTGATCGGAGTCGGATTGGGCGTGGTTTGTCGAAAACCTGGCTGCGGGACTTCCCTCACCACATAGGTTCCTTGAGGCAAATTGATAAAAGAGAAATTACCTTCGGGGTTCGTTAAAGTTGAAGGTTCGCCCGGATCTAAACTGCCATTGTTGTTGAAATCAAGGTAAATCGGCCAGTTGGCAACTCTCGGTTCCGTCGGTTCGTTGATACCGTTAGCGTTGAGGTCGTTGAACTTGAAGCCGCTGATGCTGCCGGTAGGAAAATTGTTGCCGAAATTGACGCCAACAACGTTGGTATTGCCGGTGATGTCGATCGGGCCTGGATTTGGCGTAGTCTGTACCCATCCAGGTTGCTGGACTTCCCTCACCAAATACCGGCCGGGAGACACATTGGCAAAAGTGTAGTTGCCTTGTGGGTTTGTGATGGTATTGGGTTCGCCCGGATCAAAGCTGTTGTTGGCGTTGAGGTCGATGTAAATTGGCCAGTTGGTCAGAGGCGGGTCTGTCGCATCTCGGACGCTATTGGCATTGAGGTCGTTGAACTTGAGACCGCTGATGCTGCCAACAAAAAAGACATTGCCAAAATTGATGTTGTTGACAGTGGCGTTGGAAGTAACGTTAACCGGACCGGGGTCAGGTGTGGTTTGGAGAAAACCCGGTTGCTGGACTTCTCTGACCAAATATGTATCTGCGGGAATATTGACAAAAGCGTAATTGCCTTCAAAATTTGTCAAAGTAACAGGTTCGCCGCCGTCTAGCCTGTTGTTGCGGTTGAGGTCGAGGTAAATTTGCCAGTTAGCTAGCCCTTGTTCGCCCGGATCTCGGCTGCTGTTGTTGTTGATGTCGTTGAATTTTGTGCCTGCGATCGTCCCTGCGTTAAAGTTGTTGCCAAAATTGATATTGCCAGCGTTCGTGCCGCTAGTAATCGTGATAGGTGCAGGATTAGGGGTAGTTTGGCGAAAGTTCGGCTGCTGGACTTCCCTAACTTGGTAAGTGCCCGGCGGCAGGTTGGCGAAGATGTAGTTGCCTTGCGGGTTTGTGAGGGTGGAAGGTTCGTTAAATTCTGGCTGGCCGTTGTTGTTGAGGTCGAGATAGATTTGCCAGTTGGGAATGGGGACTTCTCCGGGATCAGGGAGGCCGTTGGCGTTAAAATCGTTGTATTTAGTGCCGCTGATGCTGCCGACTTGGAAGTTCCCGATGTTGACGTTGCCGATGTCTATTTGGCTGGCGGTTCTGGATTCGGACATGGTGTTGCTGGGGCCCAATGAACGCGGTTCAATGTTTTCTGTAGGGCAATCTAGCAGTTTTTTTGCCAATTGCAGCTATTTCAGGGGATAAATTATTTTGAGGAAAGGGAAGGGGGGAAAAGTAGTGAGTTTTGAGTTAACTGGTTCGCAGACATAGCCAGGGAATCAGTTAATGCCTTAGCCCAATGCCCTATGCCTAAATTCCCTATTTTTTGCAGATTTGATGTACGATCGCTACCAGTTTTGCAGAGGTCGAATTCCCAATGTCCCAAAACTTGACAGCAAGCTCGAATGAAGCCCGCGAGGTTCCGAGTTTGCTCTTCGGCTGGAGTTTGTGCGGTTTATTGGCAATAGGCTCGATCGCCCCTACTCGTGTTGCAGCACAGCTACCTACCTCCGAACAACGTAACATTAACAGCCCGATCGCTCAAACAGGTGCGATCGTCCGCCCCACGCTCAAATTGGGCAGCCGCGGCTCAGAAGTGATCGAACTCCAAGCTGCTCTTAAATTATTGGGCTTTTACCCTGACACTGTAGACGGGATTTTCTCACAAAGCACCGCTAGAGCTGTGTCTCAGTTCCAGGAAGCAGCAGGTCTGCCTCCCGACGCCATAGTCGGTCAAGATACTTGGAACCGGCTGTTTCCTGCTGCTCAGAGCGCGATAGAAAACCCGATTGCCAACGCTCCTGTAACTGCCGACAACCCAGAGATTAACCCCCAAGGGCAGCCAACAAATTTTCCGGTTTTGAGAAGACGAATGCGGGGGGCCGCAGTCAGAGATTTGCAAGAACGGCTGCGGGCCAAGGGATTTTTGCGGGTGAGTGCTGACGGCGTGTTTGGCCCGGAAACTCAAGCTGCTGTGAAGGCGGCTCAGCGACAATATCAACTGCCAGCAGACGGCATTGTCGGCCGCGCAACTTGGGAAGCTCTGCTGCGTTGACAGCCAACGAATAGTGCCGACTATGCACGTTGCGCGATCGGGCGATCGTACAAATTGTTAATAATCGCTTTTGGAAGTATTTCATCACATCAAAAAGTGTCAAGTTTGGTAAACAAATTGTTTTTATGCGCGCAGTTGGTGTTAACTTAAAAACATGAGGGGCAAAACCAAGAAGCACAAAAAACTTGGATAAAAAATTTGGAATTAGAGTATTTGTCCCGCTCGGCTCTAGTCCGCAGGCAACGCCTGAACCGTGTAGCTTATTAGCAAAGAAAGGTTGATATTGCGATTCGTATTGGTTAGATAGCTTGAGGCTATTGGATTAATCAAAAGTGGCGATCGCACAACAGTCAAACACAGAAGTCTGAATAGACTCCGCTGATAGCTAGCTCGTCTACAGAGTAGTTGCCAAAAAGTCCACCTTAGTTGTAGTTTGCTGAAACTCAGCAGAGCTAAAAACCCACTTGGATCAACTTAATTTACAAACTTTTTAGGGTCTGGCATCCGATATGCTAGGCCCTAAAATTTTGATTTTTTTTTGAAGTAGTCAGCAGCCTTTGGCTGTGATATCAAATCCGGTAGCATCAGAATTAATATTACCCACAGCTTTCGAGACAGCGCTGTGGCTTTTATATCATGTCCCTCGTGCAACCGGCAACGATATCATATCACTTCCGGTTACATCCGAATAATTTAACCGCAGAGAACGCAGAGAACGCAGAGAGAGATGAGAGACATGAATAATTCCGATGAAGGGCGGAATTAATATCAGTAGTTTTTGACAGTCAACAGTCAACAGTCAACAGTTAACTAATGACTAATGACCATTTCATTTAATCTCCTCAATTCGAGCATTCAAACCGTTAGCGCTGAGCATTTGTAGCAATTCATCAGCTTTTTCGCGTTCCCGAAAAGCACCGGCCTGCATCACCGATCGCCCGCTGGAAAAAGAGCGAAAAGCATCGGGAACGAGGGATTGCATTTTTTCTCGATCGCGCCAACTGTCGGTATCCACCACAACTCGATACCGGAAACCCAAAGCTCTGGCTCGATCGAATGACGGCGAATTATCCTCAGCATCGGGCAAAGAATTCCCCCCTAAAGGTGCAGGTACATAGCCACCCCTTCCGATAGGAATGTTGCGGGCCGGAACGGGCAATCTACCCTCGGAAGAAACCGAACTCGAACTATCAAAATTGGGAGGAATCATTGGTTGCTGTACCGAACTTTCCGAAACCGATCGAAAATTCGGATCGGGAACAGGAATTGCGATCGCCCCTGGGACCACTGCTGAAGCAGCGGCATTTCTCGGAGAAAGTTCTTGCTGCAACTCAGCGCTTGGCTGTACGGGTCGAGTTTGCACTGGTCGCCTGGAAACTGGCGCAGGCGGGGGAAGTGGCGCTCTTTCTACTCTGGGGCTTAGCCGCCCGGGAGTGTAAGCCGGGAGAGAAGTGTCTGGGCCACCGATGCTGGGAGGTCGATCGATCGTTAGCTGCAAAGCACTTCCCCCCATTGGCGGAGGGGTAAAAGTTCCCGCCACATCAACCGAGCCCGTCGTCCGGCTGCTCAACAATTGATTGCCGTAAGCTGGGATTACTTGACCTTTAGCCGCATTGTTGACATCGTACTGACCGTTGTTGCGAATGACATTGCCCCCCGGTTCGGCGGCAGTTCCCAAATCCGGCAGAGAGCTCGCGATCGCCACAATTCCGTCCCGGCGATTACTCTCGATATAATTGTTACGCAGCACAGGTCTAGCATTAGCTTGCACCACCACGCCATCTTTATTGCGAGTAATTTTGTTACCGATTAGCAGAGGCGAAGCGTTCTGCGCTACATTCACCCCAAATCCCGTGTTTTCAAACACATTATCTCGAACTTCCGGCTGGGAACTGCCAAAAATAGTAATGCCGTTAGCTCCATTTTTCGAGAAAACATTCCCGCCAATCGTCGGCCTGGAAGTACCCACTACCGAAATTCCGTCGTGAGTGCTGCCAGAAAAAGTATTGTTGACAACCGTTGGAGAACTCGATTCGATCCACAAAGCGTAACCGCGATAGTTGGTATTGGTCACCGTCACCCCGCTGAGTCCCGCCCCGTCTGCGCCTAAAATCGCAATATTTTGACCCGCCGAAGTCGGACTGATAAAGTATCCTCCGCCTTTGATGACAATATTCTGACCGCGAGTGTTGGGATTTCCCTGAACTGTCACGCTGGGCCTGAGCATTAATGGAAATTTTTCCCCGGTTTGCTCGCTGTAAGTACCGGGCGCTAGCAAAATCGCTGTTTTGGGCGGGGCCACGCTTAAGGCGTAGGTGAGGGTTTTAAAGGGAGCTCGATCGCTGCCGTTGCCTCCTGTGTCGCTGCCCCCTGTCGAGCTGACGTACAGTATGTTAATCTCGCTCTCCAGGGTCTGAGAAAGTAGCTGCACTCCCGGTATCCCGGCAGCGATAACTGACGGTTGGGGGTTGCAAAGGGCGGTCATCGCAAAAACGAGCAGAAGGCAAGAACTCAAACAAGATTTTTGCGATCGCTTTTCTTTGCACTCGCTATATTGAGAATTTAGGAGCATAAATAAACCCCACTGATTTGCGGTCCGAGTTCCGCTTCCCGAGTTCGGTGTCGGGTTTTCGCGATCGAACTTTGATTTCACCCGCCTGCTGGGGTTTTCTTCTGTTAATCTTTTGTGTTGTTCTGCTAACCTCACGGCTCTCCTCCGAAGTGTGGTATGCAGTTTAACGATTCCACTCTCATCAAGTTTGATCTATTATGCTTTGTTTTCATCAAATTCAATAAAACTTAAAAAATTATTGTCTAATTTACATCGGTTTATGCCAAAATTAAGCCGCCTGCTTTGCCACAATCTTGACGGCGTGGGAGAATATAGCGGGTTGATTGGTAAGATTAATTATAATTAGGGTGGTTCTGAATGACCGACAAACAAAACAGAACTTTACCGGCACAGCCAGCCCTCTGCCGGATTTTAGATGCAAATTTAGATCGATCGCGCGAAGGGTTGAGAATTATTGAAGAATGGTGCAGGTTTGGTCTTAACAGCGCCGATTTAGCTGGCGAGTGCAAGCAACTGCGTCAAGAATTGGCTGCTTGGCACGTCGCAGAACTTCGCAGTGCTAGGGATACACCTGCCGATCCGGGTACGGAGTTGACTCACCCGCAGGAAGAGCAGCGTTCGAGCATTCAGCAGCTACTGGAAGCGAATTTCTGTAGGGTGGAAGAAGCTCTGCGGGTACTCGAAGAGTATGGCAAAATTTACGATCGGAATATGGGCGCGGCTTTTAAGCAGATGCGCTATCGGGTTTATACTCTCGAAAGCAATTTGCTGGCTTACCGGCGCTACCAGCAGTTACTTCGATCGCAGTTATATCTTGTAACTTCGCCGAGAGACAACTTGATGGGAGTTGTGGAAGCTGCTTTGCAAGGCGGACTGACTTTGGTGCAGTACCGCGACAAAAGCTCAGACGACGGGGTAAAGTTGGCTAACGCGCGCCAGCTTTGCGAACTTTGTCACCGCTACGATGCTTTGCTGATTGTGAACGATCGCGTGGATTTGGCGATTGCAGCGGATGCCGACGGCGTACACTTAGGGCAGGGAGATTGGCCTGTGGCGGAAGCGCGCAAGTTGCTCGGCCCCGGACGCATCATCGGTCGTTCTACTACGAATGGCGAGGAAATGCAGCGAGCCATTGAAGAGGGAGCCGACTACATTGGAGTTGGGCCGGTTTACCACACTCCTACTAAACCTGACAAACAGGCGGCGGGTTTGGACTATGTGCGGTATGCTGCTGATAAGTCGCCGATTCCGTGGTTTGCGATCGGCGGAATTGATATCAACAACCTCGATGAAGTATTGAATGCCGGAGCTCAAAGGGTTGCTGCAGTACGCGCGATTATGGAAGCAGAACAGCCTACTTTAGTCACGCAGTTTTTCATCTCGCAGTTGATTCGGATGCAGAATCTGAAAGCTCAGAAAGCTTTGCACGGAAAAAGCTAGGTTGATTGGGGATTTGTAGGGCGGGTTTAGCACAGGAAATGTGTGCATAAAATATAATTTTGTTACAAAACCCGCCCTGATAACTGATATTTTACTGATGATAAATCAAATTGCGCTGCAAGTTAACGGAGAAACCCGCAATTGTGCGATCGACACACCGTTACCAGAATTACTAAAACAATTGGGATTAAACCCGCGCTTGGTGGCTGTAGAGTACAACGGGGAAATTCTGCACAAACAATTTTGGGAAACTACACAGATGCAAGAGGGCGACATCCTAGAAGTTGTCACAATTGTCGGGGGAGGCTAGCCACAAATTGGTGACAAATTAAGCCTTAAATTTTCACCAATTGGCAGAACCTAGGAATGTCGCTTGCCGTCAAGTCTAGATCCCCCTAAATCCCCCTTAAGAAGGGGGACTTTGAGGAGAATCTTGTCTCCCTAAATCCCGTTAATTAACAGGGACTGTGAGAAAAATCTTGCCCTAAATCCCCGTTAATTAACAGGGACTGTGAGAAAAATCTTGTCCCCCCCTTATTAAGGGGGGCTAGGGGGGATCGAGACTTTGAGACAAACAAAAGAGACTTAAAGAACGCCGCAAAATATCGCAATTAAACTGCGACAGCTTCAGCCACTGGTTCAGCCACAGGTGCTGCTACAACAGGATAAATGCTGACTTTCTTGCGAGTTTTGCCTTTTCTTTCAAAAGTCACTACACCGTCAATCATGGCAAACAGAGTATCATCTCTGCCGATACCAACATTATTACCGGGGTGAACTTTAGTGCCGCGTTGGCGGATCAAAATGTTGCCAGCTTTGACAACTTGACCGCCGTACTTTTTGACACCCAGACGCTGAGAATTAGAGTCGCGTCCGTTACGTGTACTGCCTGTACCTTTCTTGTGGGCCATAATATCCTCAACTGTATTTACTATGTTTTATTCTGAATCAGTTTCGGCGGTTTGGGGAGTTTCCACAACTGCTTGAGTTAAGTCTCTGGCGGCTAAGACTGTACCGTTGACGCTAATCGAGTCAATCATAAAGCGAGTTGTTTCTTGACGGTGCCCTTTTTTCTTCCGAGTTTTCTTTTTCGGCTTCATCTTGTAGACGAGGACTTTGCGGCCCCGGAAATGCCGTAGAACCGTTCCTTCTACAGTGGCATTTTCTAGTAGAGGCTGGCCGATATGAACCTCGCCTTCGTGCTGGATCAGAAATACTTTGTCAATGGTGACTTTGGATTCAGCTTCAACGTGAAGCAGTTCGATGTCGTAGAAGCGGCCTGGTTCTACCCGAAATTGTTTGCCGCCGGTTTCAATGATTGCGTAAGTCATGGGATGGTTGTTGAGATTGCCGTACAGGTAGCTGATGAGTCATTGGTCATTGGTCGTTGTGGACTTTTGACTGCTGACTGCTCTCCAGCTTTTGGAATGTCTTAACCTGATCCGAGCCGGATTTAGACAGACAATCTACTATTATTGCGGATTGTTGGAGTTTTGTCAAGGTAAAAGGTAGTTAATCTTTTCTAAGTGTTAGTTTGAGAACTGATTTGTGGCGACGAACTACGGAATCCTTACAGAGTTAAATGTAGATTTTCTCTGATTCTCTCTTCTGAAAGGCGGCAGGTAAAAATGGCAAATCGCATCTGGAAATTCTTAAATACTGATATCAAAGAACTGTGTTCCGCCGAAGCAGCGGAGGGAATCGGAGAAGCTGGGAAAACAGCCGCCGAAGTGGCAAAAATGTTCAAAGAACAAGGCTTCGACAATAGCAACTTGCTACTAGAGGTTTTGAACTCTCCCTTAGCTCAAGTTGCGGGAACTGCATTGCCATTTGTCGGGATTTCGGCGAAAATGCTGGCGTTTTTTATCGAAAAAACTCAACAGCAGCCGACTTTAGCTGAGTGCATTTTCCTGGTCAGTCAGGAGGCTTATCTGGAAAGTTTTAAAGATGTTCTTGGACAAGACGAGAGTCTGTTAAATCGCATCGGGCAAACTCCGGTTTCCGATAAAGTCAAGCAGTTGCTTAAAAATTTGGCGGATTTAGAATTGAGCGATAAAGCAGCCAAAGACACTGTTATTTGCTTCCGCGATTCGACGTTAGCCACGGAATTTAACCTAGTGCTATCAGAACGGCTGGAACAAGCCGGACTCAATGCCGATGAAGCTCAAATTTTGACAAAGAGAGTTGCTGCTAATACTCACCGCTATTTGATCGAAGCTTGGGCAGTTTCCGGCGATGCAATTAAACATCTTGGACAGCCTTCTATCAGCGAATGGCGGGAGGAACAGAAGAAATATCACAGCATTGACAACTACCTGCAAGAACAAATTGCCTCTCTACCGCTACAACCCGTATTTGCAGAAAATTTCTCATTCAAGGATATCTACGTGCCTCTGAAGGCAAGGCCAATTGATAAGAATGGCGCTGTTAATAAGCGTGTAACAGCATTTGATTTAGAAAGTTGGGCAAAAAACTTGCTTACAGATGAAAACAAACAAAATCTGGTGATGTTCGTCGAAGCTGGGCCCGGACGCGGCAAGAGCGTTTTTTGTCGGATGTTTGCTGACTGGGTGCGGCAACATTTGCATCCAGTTTGGACGCCCGTGTTAATTCGACTGCGATATATTCCTAAATTGCAAAATAATTTTAGAGAGACGCTAAAATATGCAGTTAGTGCGGGTTTTCATAGCGATGACGGCTGGTTGACGGCTCGAAACACACGATATTTGTTTTTCTTGGATGGTTTTGATGAGTTGCTGATGCAGGGGAGGAGTAGCGGCGGTTTAGAGCAATTTCTCAAGCAAGTAGGGCAATTTCAGCGGGATTGTCAGCAGAGTTCGGAAATGAGACACCGGGTTTTGATTACTGGCAGAACTTTAGCTTTGCAAGGGATTGAAAGGCAAATGCCAGATAACTTGGAGCGAGTCGAAATTCAGATAATGGATGACGGACTACAGCAGCAGTGGTTGAGCAAGTGGGAAGCCCAGTTAGGGGCAGAAAAAACCTCAGCTTTTCAGCAGTTTTTGCAAGATGAATGCTGTCCAGAGAATGTAAAACTAGAACTGTCGCGAGAACCGCTCTTACTTTATCTGTTAGCGGCAATGCACCGGGACGAAACGTTGAAAGTTGAGCATTTTCAAGGAACTAACAGCACTCAAGCAAAAATTTTGATTTACAACCAAGCTGTGAAGTGGGTACTCACTGAACAGCGGTCTAAATTGCTCAATCGCAATTTGACCGAACTGGAGACAGAAGATTTGCGACGCATCCTGACAGAAGCAGGGTTGTGCGTGGTGCAGTCGGGAGGGGAATGCGCTCCTGTAGCGATGATTGAGAAACGATTGAGAGAAGACAACTCGGTTAAAGACTTACTTGAAAAAGCACAAATACCGATTGGCGACAATCCTCTGAGAAATGCTTTGGCGGTTTTTTATCTTCAGCAAGGCAGTAAAGAAGGTTCTGTGGAGTTTGTACACAAGAGTTTTGGTGAATTTCTGTGTGCGGAACGATTGAAACAAAGTCTGGAAGACTGGACGGAACCGGGAAAGAAACGTATTAAATTTAATACTCAAGACTCTCAGATGGACGGGGAAATTTATGATTTGTTGGGTTATGGGCCGCTGACGGAAGAAATTGTGGAATATTTGATGGGGTTGTTAACAACTCCGGCTGATCCAGGCGAGGAAAATCAGTTTCGCCCTGTGGAGTTATTCCAGCGTTTGGAAAATTTTTATGTGCGGTGGTGCGAGGGGGAATTTATTGATGCGCCGCCGGAAAATTTGCCTCAGAAGAAAATGCGCCTACTGCGAGATCAATTGAAAACCCAAAAATGGGGACAGCGACAAATAGATGTTTATGCTGGTTTGAATGTGATGATTTTGTTGTTGGAGTTGCACCGTTACGGTCAGCAGAGAGATGAATTAAAAGACAAAATAATGTTTTATCCTTATGGGGAACCTAATGCTGAAGGTAAAGTTGAGGATGCAAGTCGGTTGTTGCGTCTCATCCGTTATAGCTGTTGTGTTGGGGATTTTGGCTTTCTCCAAACTGTTGGGAGATTCCTCAGTGGTGCAAACCTCAGCGGCGCAAACCTTCGCGGGGCAAACCTCAGAGGCGCAAACCTCAGCGGCGCAAACCTCAGCGACGCAAACCTCATCGGCGCAAACCTCATCGGCGCAAACCTCAGTGACGCAAACCTCAGTGGCGCAAACCTCAGCGGCGCAGACCTCTGTCGCGCAAACCTCAGTGACGCAAACCTCAGTGACGCAAATCTCAGTCGCGCAAACCTCAGCGGCGCAAACCTTAGTGGCGCAAACCTCATTGGCGCAAAGCTCAGCCGCGTAAGCCTCAGCGGTGCAAATCTTAGTGGCGCAAACCTTATTGCCGCAAATCTCATCGACGCATACTTCAGCCGCGTAAACCTCAGTGGCGCAAACCTTATTGCCGCAAAGCTTATAGGCGCAAAGCTTAGCCGTGTTAACCTCAGCGGCGCAAACCTCAGCGGCGCAAACCTAGGCGGCGCAAAGCTCAGCCGTGCAAAGCTCAGTGGCGCAAACCTCAGCGGCGCAATGCTCAGTGGCGCAAACCTCAGCGACGCAAACCTCAGCGATGGCACTTTTGGAGATATCGAATGGGATGAAAATACAAAGTGGGAGAATGTTCTAGGTTTGGATACAGCCGTTAATGTTCCAGAAGCGTTAAGGCAACAGCTAGGAATGCAGTAGAAACATTTTTCCAGGCTTGGCGTATCATTTTTATGAACAGGCTTTCCGGCCTGTTCCACAAAAAGTGAATTTTCTTGTGGGGTGGGCCCTCCTAGTCCGCGCCCGAAAGGCCGATCTACATACGAAGGTCGATCGACCTTATTTTATCCAAAAGGTCGATCGGACTGGATTTAAGCCGTTGCAGAACATTTGCGCGATCGTAACAATTCCAAAGCTTGCTGTTTCACCCTACCCTCCATCACCTCTTTTTGCAAATTAATAAAAGCCTCAAAATCTTCTAAGCCGTACTTAGTCATCTGCAACTGCTGTCGCAACTGTTCTTCGGCCTCAACCGTTAAGTAACCTGTTGCCAAAGCTTTTCGGACAATTTTACTGATTAAAGTCATAGTAGCTTCACCCTGAATACACCTACGTTAAAACACTGAAGTTTTGTCAACCGACTAACTCAGCTTTTAGTTTGTTTCATAATTACCCTTCAAATTGGTTAAATCTACCTTAAGATCTATGTAAATAAAGTTATTTTTGATACATCGATGAAACTGTAGCGATTTTAAATGTAGAGTGCGATTAAATTGGTATCTTTAGTTTTTGTCCGATAACATTATTCTTCAAATACGTTAAATCTACCTTAAGGCATATTTAAACATAGCGATTTGTGACATGGGAAATTGCCTCGATTTTAACTGTAGAGTGCGATTAAATTTGTATAGCCTTTCTCAGTAAAACGAGGTACCCGACGTGCATAGGGCTGACGGGCTCTTGTGCTGAGCGAAGTCGATGTATAGGGCTGACGGGCACTTGTGCTAAGCGAAGTCGAAGTATAGGGCATACCTCACCACGCTTGAGAACCGCTATATATTTAGTTTCTGTCTAACAACAGCCGCCATTCTCTGACAGCAAAAGGAGGAACCAGCAATTCTGTTTCTTTTTGATTTTTTACGGGTAAATTCAACCGCAAAGGTCGATTACTTTCCACTTGTGTAATTATTGATTTGAAATCGTATTCTCCGACATTAATTGGCAAACCAGACTCGTTCCAAATATCATTAGCATTGCCAATTTCGCGCTTGCCCGCAGCAACTTTCAGCGGAACCGGGTGCTGCAATTCTGTTCCGGGAAATCCTACTAATCTCAGATTTAAAGACTTTACTACTCCCGACTTGACTCGCTTGTACAAAACAACTTGCCATGCTTTATCATCTGTATCACGCAGGCTTTGTACGGATCGGAACATTACTGTCTCTGCAGTTTCTGGATATTTGTGAATCGAGGCGAAAGCGGGCGGGCTGCTAGCTAATATCAGATACAAGCAAAAGCTAATAATAGTTAAAGTTCTACGCCAACAATAATGTTTTTTCACCTGGCAATACCTCCGATAATTTACACTTTTTTATAAAAATAAGAAAAAATGACAAGTTTTGTGTTGAGATTATTAAGGGATGAACAATAGAAGAGAAAAAGCAGGCAGGTTTTGTATAAATATTATTCATGGATGACCAATTTAAGCGCTAAACCTGCTCAGACAATCTCCCTAATCGGCTTTATTTCCAATCAGTTTCAGCTTGGGATAGCACATAAGCTGAAACATCGATAATTTGTTGTTCCGACAAACGATCTTTGTAAGCGGGCATAATACCTTTGCCGTTGGTTACTAAGTTGGAAATGTTGGCGATGGAATCCATGCCGTATTTTTTTAAAGCTTTTTGTTTCAAGTTTTTGCCGCGCCTGATAATGTTGCTGCCGTTGATGTGACAGCCTGCACAGTTGGCGCTGAAGACTTCGGCTGCAGTTGTGGGATTTGTAGTTGTATCTGCGATCGCCATTTGGGAATTAGTGGCGATTTCTATAAAAGCCAGTGTCAGTATCAATACAAAGGCGGTGAGAATTTTTTTTAAGTTCTTTAGCGAAATCATTTATTTGCAATTTGAAAAAATGTGCTGGATTTAAGGATATCACTAAATACGGATTTTGGGGTTAACTCAGCGATTTATTCTTCCCAATCGAATGTGCGGGAAACTGCTTTTTTCCAAAAGCGATATTTTTGCTCGCGAAGTGCGATCGGCATTTTCGGCTCCCAAGTACAATCCACCGCCCAATTGTCGCGCAATTCGGCTAGCTGACTCCAAAAACCCACCGCCAAACCCGCCGCATAAGCCGCACCGAGTGCAGTAGTTTCTGCTACCACAGGCCGCACCACAGGCACTCCCAAAACATCGCTTTGAAACTGCATCAGCGTGTGATTTACCACCATTCCTCCGTCTACTTTTAAAGACAAAAGCTGCACTGCTGAATCCTGATTCATAGCGTCCAATATTTCCCGCGTTTGCCACGCTGTCGCTTCCAATACTGCGCGGGCAATGTGTGCCTTAGTCACGTAGCGAGTTAAACCTGCAATTACTCCCCGGGCGCTGTCTTTCCAATAGGGTGCGTAGAGTCCCGAAAATGCCGGGACAACGTAAACTCCGCCACTATCTTCGACTGTATTTGCTAATGTTTCTACTTCCGCAGATGTGTTGATGATGCCCAAATTGTCCCGCAGCCACTGCACTAGAGCTCCGGCGATCGCAATACTGCCTTCCAAAGCATACACAGCGGGCGATTCCCCCATCTTGTAGGCGACTGTTGTTAGTAATCCTTGCTTTGAAGGGACGATCGTCTCACCAGTATTCAGCAGCATAAAACAGCCCGTACCGTAAGTATTTTTCGCCTCCCCCAGACTGAAACAAGTTTGCCCGACGAGGGCGGCCTGCTGATCGCCCAAAGCAGCAGCAATCGGAACACCTGCAAGCAATCCTTTTGCAGTTCCAAAAACTTGACTCGAAGGGCGAATTTCTGGCAGCATCTGGCGGGGAATTGCCATTATTTCCAAAGTTTCCGCATCCCAATCGAGGGTTTGCAAATCCATCAGCATCGTGCGGCTGGCGTTGGTAAAATCGGTAATGTGCACGCCGCCAGTCAGGTGCCAAATCAGAAAAGTATCGACATTGCCAAAAATCGCATCGCCTCGATTTGCCGCTTCGCGCAATCCTGGAATATTGTCCAGCATCCACTTAATTTTCGGCCCGCTGAAATAAGTTGCCAGCGGCAAACCGCATCGTTTTTGAAATCGATTTTTGCCCTCAAACTCCGCTAATTTTTCGCAAATTTGGTGAGTGCGAGTATCTTGCCAAACAATCGCATTTCCATAAGATTTGCCCGTTTTTCTGTTCCAAACAATTGTAGTTTCGCGCTGGTTGGTAATACCGAGTGCTGCAATATCTTTGGGGTCGATATTGCCGATTTCAAGGGCCTTTTTAATCACGCTTTGGGTGCGCTGCCAAATTTCATCGGGATTGTGTTCAACCCATCCGGGTTGCGGATAAATTTGCTGGTGTTCTTGTTGGTTGCTGCAAATTATCTGTCCCTGGCGATCGAATATGATAAATCTGGTGCTGGTGGTTCCTTGGTCGATCGCTGCTACGTATTTTTTTGCCAATTGTCTAAAACCTTTTTAGTAATGAGCTATTTAACGTATATGATACTATGTAAAACACAAGCTAATCTCAAAAACTTTAGTTTAGGGAACTCCACAAGTTGAAACTGGCAGATTTGCTCAGGCTCGATCGCACAATTAAGGTTATTGGCTTTGACGACGCTCCGTTTTCTCGGACAAGCGGCAGTCTGGTGTCGATCGCGGGCATAGTCTGCGGGGGAACTCGATTTGAAGGAATGGTGTGGGGACAAGTCCTCCCAGACGGATTAGATGCCACGGATGCTATTTCTGGTCTACTTCTCGGAGGCAAATTTCTGCCGCAATTGCATCTCGTTTTGCTAGACGGAATTGCTTTCGGCGGCTTCAATATTATTGACCTTCCGGAGTTAGCATCGCGCCTGCAAATTCCTTGCGTTGCTGTCATGCGCCGCCAACCAGATTTAGATGCTGTTGAAAAAGCCCTCCGCCATTTACCAGACTCGGAATACCGTTTAGAATTGTTGCGCCGCGCCGGAAAAATTCACGTTTTTGAACCTTTCTTTTTTCAAGTTTGCGGCGAAAAACCAGAACTAATTGCGCTGGTGCTCCAGCGTTTGACAGACACTGGTAAAGTTCCTGAAGCTTTGCGTTTGGCTCATTTGATTGGTGCGGCGGTAATTAATGGAGTTAGCAGCAGTTCTGCTTGAATTATTGTTAAGAACGGGCAAGATGCGCGTTCCACAAAGAGTAAATTTTCTTATGGGCAGGACTTACGCAACTGTCACAAATGCTTCGATAGCCTTTCCAAAAGTTCCAAACTTTGCCCTTGGTTAGTTGATGAGTGCCGTCCCTCGGTAGGGCACTCATCAACCAACCGTACGAGATCGGGTGTCAGCTTTTTGAATCAAAACTTCTCTCAGTTTATTGTCATATTTTTTAGACAATAAATATCGGAATCTGGGGGCGTTTCAGTTGTTCAATTAAATAATTTGATAACAGCCAATTTTTGATTTGATATATTGTTCGACCTGTCCGAGCAGCTAAACTTTTAAGCCTTAACCATACAAGTAAAGTGTAAGCAATATGATTTCTTTGAATCCGAGCTTTCCGACACTGACAAGACTATATTCCTGTTAATTGCTTGATTTCTTGGTTGCCTTCTACAATTTTCCAACGAATAGCACACACTTTTTGTACGTCATTTGTGTCTGACTGAGTTAAGTCCTTAGTCGCGACATATTCCGTCTTGTTGGTGGAAACAATTACTCGGAATAATTTCACTTTCTTGAATTTCAATACTCACGACTGTTTGGGGAACGAGACTACAAGCTTTACAGTGCAAGGATCATAAATAAAGTCGAATTAAATGCCGCATCAGGGGTGGAGGTGACATTGATTTAATTATCCACAGGGGCTGCGAAGTCAAGCGAGAATAAGCCATTGGGCCATATAAAAACTGTCCGGACTATTGACTTAAGAGAACTATCAAATATCCCTCAACTATCAAATATTACACCAGCATTAGGCTCTCGGCTGAAAGCTACATTAAAAGTATCAAGACGTTTTAGTAACCGAAAAGTAGCTGGCTTGTTAGAGTAGACTACCCCAAAGCTAGCAAAAGATCGGCTTAAATACTGGTGTCATATCAAATCTGTTAGCCTCGGTATCATTCAGCTCTCTATTCTCGACCTCTGCGTGAATCAGCGTCAATTCATTGTTATCTCCGCTTGCTGAAATTATCTTTTTTTTACCGCAGATACCAGCAGATCAACACAGATTAACGCAGATGAGTTATATCAATTCCGGCTGCAGCGTGATTGTTGACTGAATTTTACGGCCGACGATGCTACGGGATTTGAGATAAACATGAAACTAGAATGGGTTTAAAAAGGATTGAATGAAAAAGAATTACAGCTTTTGGAGTTAAAGCAATAGGTAAAGTTAAATGAAATTTAAATAAAATTGAAAAAAGTCAAAAGTAAGAAAGCCAAAAGTAAAAAAACTTGTTTTTACTTTTGGCTTTTGACTTTTGACTTTTAGCACATCGAGTATTCAACTCAAAACTCAAAACTCAAAACTCTTAAGGCGCTGCTGCCGCCCTGCGGTTGGCAACAATCAGATTAGCCTGATACTCTGCCGCTTTTTGCTGAGCCTTTTGATAGTTCGGGCTGGTTGACGGTACGGCTCTCATGAGCTTAACCGCTTGCTGCCACTCGCTTGCTACTGCGATCCACTCATTTTGAGACTGAGCCTTCTGGGCCGAAATTGCTGCTTTCTGAGCTGTGTTAACGGCTTCTCTCCAAGAGTCAGGCTTAGGCGCGGCGGCTTTTAGTGCAGGAGAGGCTGGAGCTGGGCTTGCTGGCGCAGCAGCAGTGGGAGCGGGTTTTGGTGCAGGGGAGGCTGCCTGTGGGGTGCCCGGAGATGCGGCTGGAGAGGATGCAGCGGCTTTAGACGCGGGAGATGCGGGTTTCGGGGAAGGGGAAGCAGCTTCGGGGGCGATGGGTTCTGGGTTCGAGTCGCCGAAGGGGAAAGTTTTAGTAAAGAAAAGCCCTGCGATCGCCGCCAGAGGTACTAAGATACCCACAGGTATTACCCATTTGGGAAATTGTTTTTTCGGAGGCGGGGCTTGATCTTCGTCTTCGTCTTCGTCTTCCTCGTCGTCATCTCGATCGAATTCTCCTTCTTGATAATAGTCTTCGCCTTCGGGCTCGACATCATCTAAACCTACAGAGTCGTCAGGCATTCCACTATCCAAGGGGTAAGGCATTGAATCCGCAGGCATCAGATCAATTTCATCTTCCCACGTAGGCGATCCCTCACCTGTTCGACGCCCGTAAACCTTTACAGTGTGAATTGATTCGAGTCCCAGCTTCGTCATGCCGGTGCGGATGAAATCGACCAATACCATTTGATCCGGTACTTTGTCTGCCTCCAGAATTATGTGGAGGCAGCCGTTGTCCCGCGTCACATCGGCGTTGATGCCTTTGGGTTTGAGTGTACGGTTGATGCTAGATGCGATCGCTTTTGGATCGCCTTGCTTGAGCAGTTCCCGCGGGTTCTGTTGTGTCATGGGTAGCGCTCTTTTTTTGGGGGGGGTGGAGAGCCGGCAAATAATATTAACCGATCGGCATTCGGCGGACAATATTTATTTACCACATTAACTTCTACTTTGCCATTGTGAGAGTATTTCTAGTATCTATTGACCTTTTGGCCCGTGAGCCGGTATCAAGCACATACCCGCTATCGAAATTTGTTGTAAAAATTTACAGTAAGGGGCCCATCCTGTGCCCTGTCGCGCATCAGCGGAACAAGCTAGAAAGTTCTATAACTTTGGTTTGCAGGGTTGAGATTTCTTCTCGCCCCCGCTTTAAAGAAGCTTCTAACTCTAGCAGCAAAGGCAAACTTTTTTGCAGTTTTTCTAGGCTGGCGTTCTTGACTTCTTGACGAAAATAGTATACCCGTTTCGGATTGCCGAGATCTAGAGCTTGAGCAATTTTATCATCGCGATCGCCCGCTTGGATCATCGCCTTTACCCACAGCCAAATCCGAAATTTACCAGTCAAGCCAGCCACAATCCTCAAACCAGGCTCGCTGCGGCCAGTTAACCCGGCCAATAAATCTAAAGCCGCGGAGGTATTGCCCTCGCGAATTGCATCGGCTAGTTGGAAGGTATTCTGGGCGTGACAGTGCACCAGTGCTGCAACTTCCTCCGGGTTCAGAGGTTGGCTGCGGTTGCCCGCAAACAGCAGCAATTTTTCGAGTTCGCTGTATAGCTGGCGGGTATCGCTGCCAATGGACTGGGCCAAAAGTTCGATCGCTGTGGCTGTCAATTTTACATTCATTTCGCCGGCGACTTGGCGCACCCGCTGGGCTAATTCTTTGTCATTCCAAGGCGGAATCGGTGAAAATTCCCGCACTTGGGCGGACTGGGAAATTAACTTGGTAGACTTGAGCCGACTGTCGGGTTTTTTGACGGATGTCAGCAGCAGCACGGTGGTAGGGGGAATCACTGGCAGCGTCCGTTCAAATTGGGCCAACAGTTCTGGAGAACACTGCTGCGTTACAGTCGTATTTGCCAGCCAGACAAAACGGCTGCCGGTACCGAAGGGCGGCGTTAAGGCTCGATCGAGCCCTTCGACCACAGCGTCGGCTCGATCGGCAATAATCTTGTCATAGTTAAAACTAGCCCAGTTGGGGTCGAGGACTGTTTGGCGCAAACTTGTCACAGCCTGCGCGATCGCAAAGTCGTCTTCCCCCCAAAACAGGTAAATTTGCATGAAAAACGCTCAGTAGCCCCAAAAATCAGAGTTGCAGGTTCCGCAAGTCCAACATATCCTGAATTGGACTGTTGGATGCCCGCACCATAATATAAAATTTGGTGTGGGAGTTTGTCACCGCGAGGAAATCAAGATTGGATGATACTTATCAAGCTTACGTAAATCGGGTGGCGCGAATGACCCTGTTGGACTCCTACAAGTCCCAGGTGGAACACATTCAGGAATCTCCAAAATTTAAGCCCGACGAAGCAGGCCGGAGAGATCCTGTACCTTTTCCAGGTTATTCAGTGATTACGCCGCCTGCGGGGGAAGATGCAGAAAATGCTGCATTTTATAGTAATTTGCAGTCGAGCCAACAACGGCTATTGCAGGAAATAGCGGAGGGTGCGCTCGTGGCACTGCCTCCTGATAGCTTCCATTTAACCGTAGCCGATTTGATTTGGAACAGCGCTTTTCGAGATGCCTCTGATAAAAATCCAGAATTTGAGGAGCAACTGCGCTCGCGCATGGCCGATCGTTTTGCCGCCTGCAAACCCTTGGCGGGCGGCGCTCCCATTCGCTGGATAGTGCTGGGGTTGATGGTGATGACTAGAGCTGTGGGTGTTTGTTTGGCACCGACGGACGAAAACTCTTACAAGCAAATTCTGGAGTTTCGCCGCTCGATCTATCAAAATCCCGATTTAATGGCTTTGGGAATCGAACAGCAATATCATTTTACGGCCCACATTACTCTGGCTTATTTTGGGGATGTCGGGCCGAACCTTGACCGCGATCGCTTGTGCGCTTTGCTGTCAGAGTTAAACGAGCAATGGCTGGACACGCCGCAAGAACTGTCCGTAAACCGAGTGGAACTGCGGAAGTTTGAGGACATGGCCACCTACCTCCGGCAACCGGAATGGCCGGTTTTTGAGTTTTAACGAAGGAAGAAGGAAGAGGGAAGAAGGAAGAAGGAAGAAGGAAGAGGGAAGAGGGAAGAAGGAAGAAGGAAGAAGGAAGATTTTTTCCCATCTCCCACTCTCCCCATCTCCCACTCTCCCACTCTCCCACTCTCTCGCCCCCTCTCCCCCTCTCCCCCTCTCGCTTGTGACAATAGTCAGGATATTGGCTATTAAATGCTTTAATTATTTTTGTTTGACAGTAAAGTCAAGGAAAAAATTTATGAAAAACCAGGAAAAATCAGTAATTCTGGTTTTTTACTTTTTGCTTAAAAAGTGACAGTACACGTTGTTGGTATCGGTTTAGATGGATCTGCTGGGCTGAGCGAATCGGCGCGGCAGGTTGTAGAAATGGCCGCTCTGCTAATAGGGAGCGAGCGCCATTTGAGCTATTTTCCCCAGCACGACGGAGAGCGCTGGGCGTTGGAAGATTTGACCGAAGCAATTCTGGAAATTCGGCGCTGGTGGGCGAGTGAACCCGAATTAGAGCCTTCTGCGGGGACGCTGGAACCCCGCGATCGACCGATCGTAATTTTAGTGGCCGGTGACCCGCTGTTCTACGGCTGGGGAAAGTTGTTAATTGCCCAATTGCCGGCAGAAGAATTGACTTTTCACCCCCACGTCAGTTCTGTGCAGTTGGCTTTTAACCGCTTGCAAATCCCTTGGCAAGATGCTCATTTTGTTGGCTCTCAAGGACGTTATTTTGAGGAACTGACGGCAAAACTCAAACTCGGTGTCGAGAAAATTGCGGTGCTCGCGGACGAAACTCATACTCCGGCTGCCCTGGCAAATTTGGTGAAAGCTCTTGATTTGCCTACACGCTACGAGTTTTGGGTTTGCGAAAATTTGGGTTCTGCTGACGAGCGGGTGGGCCTCCGTTCTCTGTCAGCTTTGCTGGGAGAGTCTTTTGCACCGCTGAGCGTGGTTGTGATGCTGCGGGAACCCCCGCCAAGGGCAGAACCTTTGGATTTGGAAAAGTTGCCTTTGTTGGGAATACCGGATGCAGCTTTTATCGGTTGTGGCGACAAGCCTGGTTTGACGGTTGAACGGGAAGTGCGGGTGTTGGTGCTGGCACAATTGGCTTTGCAACCAGGCCAAGTTGTCTGGGATGTGGGTGCTGGTAACGGTTCTGTGTCGATCGAAATTGCTCGTTTATTCCCGCAGTCTGAGGTGTACGCGATCGAAAAAACGGTTTTTGGCACTTCTGCGATCGAGTTCAACTACGGCCGTTTTGGGCTGCAAAATGTGTTCTCGATTCACGGAACCGCCCCGGAAATCTTGCACCGCTTGCGTCCTCCGCACCGGATTTTTATTGGCGGTAGTGGCGGAGGGTTGACTAAAATTTTGGGCGTTTGCGCGCTGCGTCTGCTTCCTGGAGGCTCGATCGTGCTTGCGTTGGATGCTTTTGAGGATATTGCTACTGTTTTGAGCTGGATGGGCGATCGGGTGCGCCGGGAACCGCACTGGAGTTACCGAATCGTGCAAGTGCAATTGTCGCGTTCTGTGGCTGGAGGAAATTCAACTCGTTTTGACGCGCTGAATCCGGTTTCGATTGTGACGATCGATCGACACTTGAATTAATGTCTGATTTTTAACTGCAGATTAACGCAGATTAATGGCTGTGTTATCTGTGTTTTTTGGGGTTTTAGTTCTCGCTTGATTGAATCTAATCTTTTTTTACCGCAGAGGGCGCAGAGGAAGAGAGGAAGAGAGGAAGAGAAGAGGTAATTTTAAATGGGTTGGGGGTATTAGGTTTTAATTTTTAATTAAAAAAACTACGGCTGCTGTTGCTAGCAATAACAGAATTCCGGCTGCACCCGCTAGGGGTTTTGCTGCTATTCCTGTAATCCATTCCGGTGCGCGGCCTGTTGGATTAATTGCGCCTTCTGTATCTACGGTAGTTATACCCCAAATCCAAGCTGCGTGAATGCCGATCGCCAATCCTAAACTGCCATTGTCGGCGATGCGGGCTAATATTAAAACCATCCCCATCAGCCACAATCCAGGCAGTTGCGGTAGAGTTTCTTTGGCGGCCCAAATTAGGTGGGCGATCGCGAAAATGAAACTGGCGAGCGCTGCTGCGATTAGCACTGAGTAATCTTGCTGGAGGATTGTTTGCAAGCAGCCGCGAAAGATTAACTCTTCTGTGGCGCTAATCCACAGTCCTAATAACAGAGTCAGCACACTAGCAGGGTTAAAAATTAAAGCCCAAGGATTAATTTTTTTTTTGCCTGTTTCGGTGGATATTTCCCCGATTTGTAGCTCGATCCAGCCTGCGCTTAATTGCAGACCGAATAAAATTACTAAGCTAATTATTCCTAATCCCAATCCCCGCAGTAATGAAATCAAAACTGCGGGTTGCCAATCCCAACCCCAGTTGGCAAAAGATGTGTTTTCGATCCAACTTGTCGCCCATAAAATGAAGGGAACAATTACGTAGAGGGAAGCTAGTAAAGGTAGTTTTTTGTTTCCCAGGGGTTGGGGCGGATGCCATTTGAGGGCGATCGCCAGCACAATCGCTGCGGGAAGCCACACAACAATCCAAGTTGAGAAAAACAAGATTATTTTGACAATTGCTGGTATTGACGGCGACAGCAGTCGCAGGTTGTTTATGCTATTCACATTTAAGGGGTTGCAACTATAATACTGTTGACTGTTGGCTGTTTGCTGTTGACTGTTAATGGTTAACTAATGACGAATGACTAATAACTAATGACTACCGATCGAGCTTGCGCTGAATTTGCCTCAGAGACTGGTACATTTCGGGCAAGCGGTTGTAGATTGCTGTGGCTTTGAGAAATAGTTTGTGGGGAATTGCCGGAATGCCCGTCACGATCGCCCCTGCGGGCACGTCGCTGTGAATTCCGGCTTTAGCAGTGGCGATCGCCCCATCTCCGATTTTGGCTTGATTGGCAATTCCCACTTGACCTGCCAAAATTACATTGTTGCCAATTTTTACCCCGCCGGCCATGCCAACGTGAGCGGCAAACGCACAATTTTTCCCGACTTGACAGCCGTGACCTACGTGTACTAAGTTGTCGATTTTTGTATTTTGGCCGATGCGGGTTTCTCCGACAGCGGGCCTGTCGATCGTGCTGTTGCAGCCAACCTCAACGCCCTCTTCTAATACAGTGCAGCCAGACTGCTCCATTTTCACCCATCCTGTGGCTGTAGGCACGAACCCAAAACCTTCGCTGCCGATCGCCGCACCGCTGTGAATCACGCAATTTGCCCCGATGCGAGTACGTTCGTGAATGACACAGTTAGCGTGTAAAACTGTGCCTTCGCCTATTTCCCCATCTGGGTAAATTACGACATTTGGATGAATGCAAACGTTGCTGCCAATTTTGACTTTTGCTTGAATAACGACGTGGGGGCCGATATAGACATTTTCACCAATTTCTGCTGAGGGGTGAACGACGGCTGAGGGATGAATTTCGGATGCTGGGCGAAACGGTTGATAGAAAATGGCGATCGTTTCAGCAAACAGCAATCGCGGATCTGCTGCGGCAATCCAAGCAATGTTGCGATCGTCACATTGAGCTTGAAGACTTTCATCTAAGGGTAAAATTAAAGCCGAAGCATTTGTAGTGGCTGTATGAGCGGCAAATTTAGCACCTTCTATGTAACTGATTGTGCCCGATGCAGCTTCATCAACAGGGGCCGCGCCTGTAATTTCTGGATCGGTAGCAACCGACGCTGTGAGGGTGCGACTGGTGGCTAAGTTAAGTTTTTGTACTATTTCGCTAAACTTCATCTATAAAAATTTGTTGTTAGCACAGATCGATCATAGTTAAAAATACCAGGTTTGGAGCACGATCTCAGCAGTTGCCATTTAAAAAACAAAAACCCCGGTTTCTTGAAGAAGTCGGGGTTGTAGCGCTCGATTATTTTTGGCAATTATTTTACAGAAACTGCATCTACGTCAACGGTGCTGCCGTTGGCTTCAGAATAATTGGCACCGGTGGCTTCGGATGCTGAAGCTGTCTCTGTTTGACGAGATTTAAAGTAGTCGATCGCCATTTGTGAAACTTCGGAAATCAGCAAGACTGCGATCGCCACATCGTCAATTTGTCCGATGACGGGGAGAAAGTCTGGGGCAATGTCGATCGGGCTTACCAAATATGCCAGCGTTCCCAGAATAATCCACCAGCGGTATTTGGGGTTGCGGAGGGTGTCGCGGTACCAGTTGTAAACAGATTGTATAGAAAAGTTCATGGGGTTGTCCTCTACTTATATTTTCAATCTTGACAAATTGTCGCTCGAAATGCTTGTGGAGATATCCCCCCTAGGGTTGGCAAGAGACTTCTACCTGGGAGTATAGGGAATTGGGGAGGGAGAAGTTGTCAAGCTGTGTTGAAAGCGCGGGGACTCTTGGCAACGCCCCTACCGAAACC
The DNA here is from genome assembly GCF_036701145.1 of Microcoleus sp. Pol17C6. Taxonomy (NCBI): domain Bacteria; kingdom Bacillati; phylum Cyanobacteriota; class Cyanophyceae; order Oscillatoriales; family Microcoleaceae; genus Microcoleus; species Microcoleus sp. Pol17C6. The sequence goes on along the minus strand of NZ_JAUBQH010000006.1, from coordinate 97,186 downwards.
TGACAGAAGAAAGCCGATAGAATTAATATGTGTTTATCTGCTGTTTTAAATAATATTCATATCTCTCACTCACGAATTTTGAAAGATCCATTTTTGGTCGCCGATCGCAATTTCGCAGCCATTTGGTAGCCAAAAAGGCTCGTTAGCAGCCAGCCTCTGCCCGCCCACAAAAGTGCCGTTGGAACTGCCGCTATCGACAAGCTGATACCGCTGTTTGCCAAGTTCGTCAGTGGCGCGGCGGATTTGAGCGTGATAGCGCGAACTTTGCGGATCTTGTAATACTAGAGTGTTGGTTGGTTCGCGTCCAATTGTAAAAGGATTGGCTGTGAGGGCGATCGCTTCTCCAGAAAGTTTGTAGATTAAATATGCGGTTGTTTTGTGATCGCTGCTTGCGAGTACCGTTGGTGCAAGTTGGGGAGGATTTCTCCCAGGAGGGAGGCTGTTTTGAGCAAGTTGTTGTGTTAGTTGTTGTAAATCGCGATCGAACCCTGCTGCTGTGTCTGAAGCTGGAAGACTCGCAGGAGAATTACCTGAAATTAAGTTTAACTGCTGTACGGGAGATTGAGGAACAATCGGCCGGCCTGCTTCGGCAATTCTCATTTGCAGGGCGGCGGCATTTTCTGCTTCTTGTCGGGCACTCATTCCCTCAACTTGGCGAATAACTCCGTTGGTTTCGGGAAAGCTGACATCGCCAATTCGCACGTCTTCTAAGTTAAAACCTAGGGTATAAAAATCTTGGACGCGATCGAGCAAATTTTGCCGCAGCAACAGCCGTCCTTGACTGATAAGCTGTTGTAGGGGTATTTGCCCGATCGCTAATCCCATACAATCCTTAACTGCACTTGCTAAAGCACCTATAGGATCGGACAATTCCAAAGCTACTCGTTTCGGATCTATAACTTGATAAATAACGGTCAGAGTGGCATCAATTAAAAATCGATCCTTAGACAAAAAATCTCCGTGCGACTGCACCTCCAAATTGCGGAGTTTGGTGTCTATGAGGACAATTTGAGACTGTTCCAGCAGGGGAAGGGCAAAGCTGAAATGTCGCCCGGATTTTAGGGTACGCACGGCGCGGCCGTTTTTGACCAGCACACCCGTGTAACCCGCCCCTATAAAGTCCATACTAAACCCGGCCCAGCGTTCTGGAGTTATCGTTTGAATTAGGGGAGAAGCGTTGTTCATGGGAGGGAGTTGAGGGAGGGAAGATTCTATTTTTAGGGTAACAAATTGCTGGGGACGAGCGATCGGGCGGTGTGCCGGTTCCGCAACCTCTATTCTATACTTCTGGACTCCCCCCGATTCAGGCCGGACTGGATCTAGCTTGCATCTAGTTGGTGGTGGGGGCGATGGAAATACTGTCCGTGGGGTGCGTCCGATCCTTCAAACCTTTTGAAATCGAAATAATTCATGTCTGACGCACCCTACAATTTGCTGTAAGTGTGACTATTTGTGGTTATTTTAAAGAAATTAAAAATTACCAATTAATAGCCTTTAACTAAAATGTCTAAGGAATCAATCATCACAGAACATATCGAAATTACATCAGGGGTGCTTGGTGGTAAACCGTGCATTGCCGGTCATCGAATTGCTGTAGCACACATCGCCGAAATGTATCTGAAAATGGGGATGTCTATAGAAGAAATCGCGGGAAAGTACGATTTGCCACTGGCCTCGGTTCATGCAGCAATGACCTATTATTACGATCGTAGAGAAGAAATCGATCGTCGCACGGCTGAAAGTCGAGCTATTGTGGAAAAATTAAAGCGCAACAGTCCACCATCTCCGTTACAAGAAAAATTGATGGCAATTAGAGGTGAGCGAGCAAATTCGTTTTCATTTAGACGAACATATTGACTCTAACATTGCGCGCGGTTTGCGTCGTTAGGGGATAGATGTGACGACAACAGTTGATGCGGGGTTGCGTACTAAAAGCGATGAGTCACACCGGGCATTTATTTGCGAACAGCAGTTTGATTTTAATTTATGAAGTCTATACACCTGAAGAAATGATCGGAAGGATTGAATATATTTGACATGATTGTAAGGCGATCGCACTTTCGGAAAATAAGGGCGATCGCACTTTAAGATTGAGGAGGGGAGAGGGGCGATCGCATCTCGATTTGCTTACTGCTTGTTAACGCCAGCCTAGTTCGTACTTCTACTGCTGAAAAGGTTTTTGTTTGTTGTCCGCGCTCGTTGAGAAATGCCATCAGCTCTTCATTCTAGCGACTTAGTTCAATTTGTTCATCAAAGTTATTAATTTCAGTGCGCTTCGCTTTAGTTTTCATTAACTTCTCTGCCTTCCAAATTTTCCACTATTTGAGCAATCAGTGGACGATAAATGGTGTTATCTAAGTGTTCCTGGTACCACTCCTTATAATTCCCACTATTATATAGATGTTCTTCAATCAGTCGAGCCTCTTCCAGTAGTATCCACAAGTTATGAGTAGCTCGATTACAAAAACCTTCCATACCACTTATTTTAAGTCCATTTAATTTATACAGACGACAAGCTGGACAGAGACATTCCTCTAGTTTTTTTTCTTCTTCTGGACTGACTAGACGACCCCTCCAGTTACCTAAAGGAGCCACAATTCGCTCTCCGGTTCCAGGCAATTGTATCATCCCCCGCGCCGCCCGACTGCGCCAACCGCTTGAGTCTACTGAGTTAATGCTCAATAAAGCAGCTAAATGTATAGTTGCTGTGCCACCAATGCCAAAAACATGAAGTTTTGTATTTTTAAATTCTTCGCGTATATGTTGAATGCTAGATAGAATTTTCTGATAAGGTATTGCTTTAGGAGCGCGTAGTAAATTTGGTACAATGCCACCCAAAGCAATATATGGTTTTGCTAAGAATTCCTTATGTGCTTTTATTTCATTTACATAATCTTCAAGCAATTCGCTAATGTGAATAACAGGTATGTATGATGGATGGTCTTTATAAGCCAGATTCATTTCCATTGTCCGCTTAAAACATTGTTTCTGCTCCTTAAATGTCATTTTCGGAGTAGGAATAAAGTCTTGAGGAATTGGATACCAGTCTGGTTTAGCTTTTTCTACAAACTCTTCATACTCTTTTCTTGGCGTTTCACCATCACGTTTTATAAAGTAAAAAGCACCGTTATCAAGATAAATTTGAACCTGAGTAGGAATACCCAGAGATTCGTGCAGTCCCTTTTCCATTGCCTCACGCCTGCGTTTAGGCATTTTGTGAAAATCCGCGTAGGAAATCATTACCGCGTGTAGTTGGGGAAGGTAATACTCTGAGGTTCTATCCCATACACGCGGTTTTATTCCCTTTAAACTGATGCCAGCGACGATTTGCACGATTCAGAGATCCTTAACCATTTCTGATACTAGAGCTTTATATCGGGACATAAGCAATTCTCCAGTGGCATCAGTTATGTACTTACCCACATCCTTTGATAAAATATGTGCTTGCTGAGTAACTGTTGGTATTATATAGGTAATTGGCTCCTCAGCCATAAATGAATGATCTTGGTCAATATCTATATTAGAATATCGTAAAGCAGTTAGAATTTTTTGTGCTATTGATGATACTGAGCCAAGAGAATCATGGTGAAAAAATTCATACCGAGGTAACTGCTGATTAGGGTCGTTGGAGTGACCGATAAAAAACATATATGTATGAAATATTTTACACAATTGTTTATAAGAATCAATGTGAAAATTATGTTTTTTATCATAACGTTCAAAGTAAGAGCTTTCTAAGTCGGTAAGATTAGCTTTTTCATTCAAAGTAGCTCTTGTAGTGAAAGAACGACGTATCAGACAGGTAGCTATCGTTTGTTTTAGATCATCAACACTAAACGAAGGATCTGACAACAACAATGTCATCATTTGTCCATCATTAAGAGTATAGTTGCCCATTTCCCAATTCCGATCTATCTCCTTAGCTATATACCAACCCAAAACGGCACTATAAACTTTTAAACGTACATTTTTTGCTACTCCACAGTAAATAATGTTGTAGTCTCTAGCACAATTTAGACAATCACGCAGGTTTCGTATTGCTTGGCGGGTGAAGTCACCACGCCTGTTTTTAATTAAAAAGTTGTCAAAGTAAGCATCCTGCGGAAATAGGCTACCGTCTCTGAGGATAATATCTGGACGATTTCGGTCTGCATTCAACAAATATTCATGGTCAAACTTGTACTGACCAACGTCCATTGCTGAAGCAAGACAACGTTGATAATCTTCAGGTTCTAGCTCGTCTTGGTAGGAGGGGTCAATTAACATCCACTTGAGTAATTCTTCATTAGGGTGCGGATTGACTAGAGGCGGATCGTAACTCACTTGACCTTGTTCAACCCTAAGTACCCTACCAGCAGCGTTGTTAAGTAAAAAGGGTACACTGCGTGTAAAAAACCGTGCGGGAATAGGTACAGAACTGCGATGCTGGCTCACATCAGAAGACCCAATGAGAAAGTCACGGTTTCCCCAAACATCATCAGAAGTAATCGGGTTAAGGAAGTGTTCTCCTACAATATGGCTTTGAAGGTGTTGTTGAATTGATGCAACATCCAGATTTACTCTCCATCGACTACTACCTCTTACTGGTTTCTCAATTCGCACTTGTTCCTTAGTCATTCCAAATCCACGAATAGCAACCTGCTCTAACAGGCCTGCTAGTCGTGCTGATTTAGATGAGTCTTGCTCTATTTGACACTTAAGGTCAGTGAAAAATTCAAGGTAGAGTTCTCTAGGATCTTTTTCCAGTAAATGTTCCCGAGCAGTTTTAATTGTGGTTTTCCAAGCTCTTTCAGATTCAACTATTTGTCGCATATAATCAGCCGTTCTGGCAACAGGATTATAATCTGCAACTGCATCACGGCTCAGTACCTCATAGGTATCCGAGTTGAGGATGTCGAATATGGATAACTGCCTATATCGCTCAGGATCGGGAGAGTTAGATTGAGATTTGCGTTTTCTGGGCATTTTTATTGCTCCTTTTGTTATAATTTATTAATTTCAGATATCCACTTATCTTTCATCTCTTTGAAAATATCAGGAGTTTTACCACCTTCAGAATTTTCAGTTTTACGCTCCCTAATGCGTACCGGAATCGTGTGCTTGACACTTTCATAAGTACCTGAAAGCAAACAAGTACCGCGTGGCATTTTGGGTAAGGCGCGTAACATTTCTTCAGAGGCATCTGACTTTACCCCCCGAATGGCATCAAGCTGATCTGGTTCCAAGGCAAACACCAGTCTTGTATTACACTGACGAATAATGCTTCTATCAATATCAATAGGGCTTTGTGTCATTAATACCATACAAATGCCGTGATGTCTTCCAATTCGTACACCTTCCCGTATTATTTGTTTGCAAGGGCTACCCTCACCTTGTGGTACAAACAAATGAGCTTCATCCACAACCGCCACATAAGGTGGAATATGACCTCGGATGCGTAAGTTCTGAAGTTCCCTCAAGACTGCTGTTGCTATAGATTGAAGCTGTATAGATGTTAATTTTTTACAATTTATTGCCAGACAAGGATACATAAGTTTTCGCCAGTCAGCTACCCCCTCGCCAAATATTTTGTAATTATTTAGAGTTTTTAACCTGCGTGTGACTGTATCCACTAATCGTGGCACATCACCAGATTTAGCTGATAGTGCTGTTGCTGAATCTGGTATTCTTGCTAAAACCTCATCCAACGTAAATTTTTTAATATCTCCATTGACTAGACGAGTTTGTAATTCACCAAAAGCCTTTGTCACTACATCACATTGAACTGAACTCTGTTTCATCGCTTCAGGAAGTAAATCTATCAATTCTGATTCAGTAAGTGATGAGATGCGAATGCTAAAATCTTTTCCTGGCTCAACAACTTTGCCACCCAATTTTTCTACCAAAGCCGAATATTCATCCTGTGTATCTATAAAAACAATTGGTAAATTCATATTGATGATTTCTTCTGCAATTACACCCATTGCATAACTCTTACCACTGCCTGTAGTTCCACCTATAAAAAAATGCCGCTGAATCGCCTCACGCTTTAGAATAACTGCTGTTTTTGTGCCACTTACTGTTTCACCAATGTACAAACCTTTAGATGGATCTGTCTCCATACCCAAAACACGGACGGTTTCATCACTATCAGCAATAAAGACTTCTGCCCCCGAATTTGGTAAATTCTGTGGCGCTCTGATCTCTGTCTCTATAATCTCCTCAATCAAGTCAGCTTCGGCAAGGCGAAATATCCTTGTGCTATCTTCCTCTTTAGGATAATTTCGCGGCAGCCCCATGCTCTCAGTAACGTTGATGCTTTCTGCGCTTTCATTAGAGTTGCTTTCATAAGCACTACGAATTCGACCATAAAGCATGGTCTTTTCTGTTCTTGATACAGGAATCCGAACAAGCATACCAGGCTTAACATCTTGTCCTGCTTTCAATTTGATTCGCACAGTTTCAAAAGTTGGGGTATCGCGATCAGAAATAACTGTGCCGATAGGGAGAGTCTTGACGCTCATTTTTAAACACCTCTATTCAGATTAAGATTTGATTATTCTCTATAAATTTCTACACCAAGTTGTTGCAGCATTCGCCTAGCCGCAATTGAATGGAAATCGCTGACAGGCAATCCTGTCAACAGACTTACCAACCACTTCGGCGATACTCGTCGATCGCCAACTAACACATACCACGACTGGTAACAACCAGGGTTGCCCTTGCCTTCCACCAACCCTTGACGCGCTAAATCAAGCACTTCTCCTGGTGTCAAAACAACCTCAATCCCTTTAAGACTCGCTTTCCCTTGGGGGACAACAGCCTCTCCACTAGCTAGTTCCGGGGGCTTCCCGTACAGCCAATCATGCAAGGTTGCCAGCTTTTTACCCAAGGAGCCTGTAGCAATTCGCACAGCTAATCCTGATTTGATTAGCATATCGTATTTATCCAGTGCAAGGAAATAATCTCGACCCAGACAAATGCAAAGTTTGTGGTATGACTTTGCGCTGAGGATATCTTCAAATTTAGCAATGACCTCTGGTTGCAGTTGGCGCGATCGCATTTTTGTCATTCGTTGGTCATAATTTGGAATCAGATAGTCACTCGGTATCAAGCCAAACTTAGCTGACAAAATATATATCTCTAACGGTGCTGATGGTTGTTTCCGCAGAAAACGACGCAGCAAACGGAATGTTGGACCATCATAGCGCTCAATAGCAGGCAGCGAATCAGCATCCGAACGTTTACGCTGCGAGCAAGCCAAAATTAGCAGATGTCGCAAATTCAGAACTCACTATATATTATTCATGTTATTTACCACATTATTCTCTTTCTTGCTTTACAACTAGCCTGATGAAGTAGAGGTAGCAGATGCGATCGCCCTTTCATTCCCAAAAGCGATCGCCCTTTTGATTTACCGCACCAAAAAAGCGGCACATTCAACATGAGAAGTCTGAGGAAAGAAATCCGCCGGCTGCACTCGCGCTAACTTATAATCCCCATTTTCGCACAAAATCTTCAGGTCGCGAGCCAAGGTAGCAGGCTTGCAGCTAACATAAACAATGCGATTTGGTTTGATTTCCTTGATAGCTTCCAAAACCGCGCGATCGCACCCTTTCCTCGGGGGATCTAGCAGCAAAATATCCGGTGTCAATCCCAAGGAAGGCAGCAAACTCTCTACAGTTCCCGCCTGAAACTCGACATTTCTCACGTCATTTAACTCAGCATTTAATTTAGCTTGTTCGATCGCCGCCGGTTGCACTTCTAAACCTATAGCTATTTTTACTTGTTTTGCCAGGGGTAAAGTAAAAGTACCAATTCCGCAGAAAGCGTCAACCAAAATCTCATTTCCCTGCAAATTCAATTCCCCTACTATCACCTCTAACAAAGCTTCAGCCGCCTCTGTATTTACCTGGAAAAAAGTATCAGCCCTTAGCTGAAATTTCAAACCAGCAAAACTTTCTCGCAGATAAGAACGACCCGCAATGCAGCGAGTTTCGGAACCAAAAATCACATTAGTTTGAGCGGGATTTATATTCAAACAAACCCCTGCCAGTTGAGGATATTGTTTCAGCCACTCTGATGCTTGCTCTTCGAGTCCCGGCAACTCTCCAGTGCGAACTATTAAAGTTAGCAGCATCTCGCCCGTGCGCCGTCCGATCCGCAAGGACAAGTGACGCACTTCTCCTGTATGTTTCTTTTCGTCGTAGACTTGCCAATCCCGCCAGTGGATGTCTTCTTTGACTTCTTTTAACAAAGGATTGAGGCGCGGGTCTTGCACCGGACACTGATTGAGATTGACTAATTTGTGGGTGCTTTTTTGATAGTAACCTGCTTGGACTTGACCTGTTGCAGATATTGCGACGGGATAAGTCGCTTTGTTGCGGTATCCCAAAAATTGAGGAAATCCCTCGATTTTTCCCGTTAAAATTTCATCAACTTGCAGATTGCTAAATCCGCCAATCCTTTCTAAGGCTTGAATGATTTGATTTTGCTTGGCTGCAAGCTGATATGGATAATCTACGTGCTGCCACTGACAGCCGCCGCACTTGTCGGCGACAATGCAGTTAGCTCGAATGCGGTGTTCGGAGGCTTCCAGAAGTGTGTCCAGCTTGCCTGTAGCATAGGTGGATTTGACTTGCACGAGGCGGACAAGGACTCGATCGCCCGTCACTGTATCGGGCACAAACACTACTAACTCACCAAAACGACCAACTCCATCGCCGGTGTCTGTCAAGTCGGTAATCTCTATCTCAATCAGTTGACCTTGCTGGCAAGGGTTTGCCAATTTCGTCGAGTTTGGGGTGGGGAATTTAGATTTGGTCACAAGTAGTCATGGTAGGATTTAATATGGTAATGCAATATCGCTCTCTCTTTCCTGAGATAAGTCGTAGCGAAGCGGGGCGTAAGCCATCGCACTCAAGCTCAATTGCAGGCGGTCTTCCTGCTGCTGAACGTCTTGCTGCTAAAGCCAAGCTTCAACCGGGGAGTCGAGCTTGTCGCGAGTTGCCTCGATCCCGTCGGTGCGATCGGCTGTTGGGGCGATGTAGCAAAAACTCGTTAAACAGTCAAAGTGTCTGCCGACATCCAAACTTTCACTCGCAGTTTTTGAGTTTTTCCCGCAGTACCTTGGAACACAAGGAAACTGGCTTGAACATCAAGCATAACGCTTGGGGAGATTTACCCTCTACTTCTAGGATTGATAAATGTTAGGAGCAAGGCGAGTCTGCGAACCAAGAATCCCGTCGCCAACAGATGGGAATGTTTATTAATGTTATCCTCAAATTTGAATAACAATGAGCGTAGTTAGCCAATTAATTCTCCAAGCCGACGACGAACTTCGCTATCCCAGTACCGGCGAACTTCAAAGCATCAAAGATTTTTTTAAAACCGGAGAACAGCGGGTGCGTATTGCTACTGCGCTGTCTGACAGTGAGAAAAAAATTGTTGAAGAAGCTAGCAAAAAACTCTGGAAAAAACGACCTGATTTTATCTCTCCTGGGGGCAATGCTTACGGCCAACGCGAACGGGCTTTGTGTCTGCGCGACTACGGCTGGTACTTGCGCCTGATTACCTACGGTATCTTGGCGGGTGACAAGGAGCCGATCGAAAGCATCGGTTTGATTGGCGTTCGGGAAATGTATAATTCTCTCGGCGTTCCTGTTCCTGGCATGGTCGAAGCTATCCGCTGTTTGAAGGAAGCTTCTTTGGCTTTGCTCAATCAGGATGATGCTAAGGAAGCAGCTCCTTATTTTGATTATATCGCTCAGGCAATGTCTTAATTGCTTTCGTGATTGCTTTCACGGATGTGGCGGAGCATTCGCGGGTGATTTTTGGGGTGATTTTATCTCGCAATTGCTCGCAAATGTTTCGCTTCTGTTTTGGGCAAGGAAATCTGCCTAATTTCTGCTAGGAAGCAATGCTGTTTAAGCTTTCCCAAATGTTGAGTTCGTCTTGTCTTTCAATACACATTTGATTTAAAAAGTCAAGGGTTTTTGGGAGACATTGTTTTTGGAATTTCCGGCTGTCGTAGTGAATGGATGTTTTGAGCTGCGAGAGTTCTCTAAGAGTGGGGCAGGTTTGGATATGATGCGCGATCGCATTTTGCCATTCTTCCAGCTTCCGGTAGCTGAGAAATTGTCCGCCTCTGTCCCGACGATGCACAAACACCACGAAAGCCCAGGATTCGACTCGCTTAATTTGATTTTGGCTGATTTTGAGCAGTTGGGCGATCGACCTGACGGTGATGCGGAGCTTTTTGGAGGGTTGGATGCGGCGAAACAGTGCTGTCATAGCTGAGTCACTCCTGAACTTGGGTGAGTTAGTTTGTGTTCGTCTTTGGATCTTACTATATCATATCATTCTACACGAATGCAGAAAAGTTGCAGTAATGTTTCTAAATGTGTAATGCTCAAACCCTGTGTGCTGCCTTGAGCAAGGCAAAAGTACAGCTAGCTTAAGAGTTAAATTGGATCTGTAAAATGCCGGGATTTCTTGACTTTAAGGCTGTCGTCGATCAGGAAAAACTGCGCCCTGTGCGATTTACGGATACGGGACGCGGTAGATTGGGCAAACTTCTGAAAGCAGCTAGAGAGATTCGGGGCTGGTCAATTATTGAAACAGAAATGGTCACAAAAGAATACGAGGCCGCTCTGTTTCGGACAGCCGGAGATCCTGTACCAAAAGATGTCGGTATTAGTAATGCTACTGTTAGTCGCTACGAACGCGGGAAGTTAGAAAGTTTGGATTGGCGATCGCTCTCTCTGTTATGCTTTGTGCTCAAGCCGATCGATCCGGTGACTGGGGAAGCCCTGGAACCGACAAATGCGCTTTATATCGCTTGCGAACATCCGCCGTACAATGACGCGAAGCTTTACGAGTAGTTGGTTGCTGACATCTGAACTGATGCAACTAAATTCTTGAGATGGGGAGTTTTGAACCGCAGATATTAGCTGATGAACGCTGATGAACGCTGATGTCATTTTATCTGTCTTGATCTGCGGTGATTGATTACCGATCGCCCTTTTGTTTAGCAATTAAAGCTTTAGCTTGCTGCCACAGAGATTCTAACTCTTCTGGGGCATAATCTGATAAAGGTCGATCGCACGCAGCCTCTACCTTCGCAAACCGCTGCACAAAGCGATCGTTTGTTCCTTGCAAAGCAGCCGACGGATCTAAATCGTACCAGCGAGCTAATTGAATCAACACAAACATAATATCTCCTAATTCCGACTGCTGCGCTGCCTTATCCTCGTGTTTGAGAGCGTGTTCAAATTCTGCCATTTCTTCGTGAAATTTCTCCCAAACGCCGTCTACACTGTCCCAATCAAAACTCACTTCCGCAGCTTTTTGAGAGATTTTCATCCCGGCGGTTATCGGCGGTAAAGTGCTGGCATAACGGCTCATTTTCGAGGCTAAAGTTGGCGGCTTTTCCGAAGTTGTGCCTTTTTCTGCTGCTTTGATTTTTTCCCAGTTTTCGTTGACTTCATCCACGCTGTTGAGTTCGACATCGCCGAAGACGTGGGGATGTCGCCGAATTAGTTTTTCTGTAATGCCCGCAGCGATTTCGGCGAAGGTAAACTGATTGGATTCGCTGGCAATTTGAGCTTGCAGAATTACCTGTAACAGTAAGTCGCCCAATTCTTCGACGATCGCATTTTTATCTCCTTTGCGAATCGCGTCGGCGGTTTCATAAGCTTCTTCGATGATGTGAGGAATGAGAGTTTGGGGAGTTTGGGCTAAATCCCAAGGACATCCGCCGTCTGGCGATCGCAATTTAGCCACAACTTCTATAAGTTCTTTGAGTGCTGTGAGCGATCGACTGTGGGAATTAGACATCGGAATTTACCTTTTAGATTTGCTGGAAGTGCGACGGGTTGGTTGGCGTTTGCGCCTCTTAATTGTGCCAGGAGGGCGCAACCCGCTCAATCCTTTTTTTTTCAATCTTTTGTAAGCCGAGCCGCCCCAATCGCTCAGATAGTGGCTCATCGCGCCCAATTCTAGACCGATGTAAACGGCTAAAATTTCGATGTGGTGTTCCCAGATCGATCGCCCGTAACTCAAAACCACATCCTGCCAATTCCCGCCTAAGTTCCCGACTTTTTCGGCAATTGCCAATCCCAACATTCCGAGAACCGCAATCCAGATAGCGAGGTACAAGATTCGCAAAGCAGTGCCGATCAGAGGGCCGTGGGACAAAAAAGAGCGGTGGCGCAGGCTTTTTTGGTACGGGAGCCAAATCGGTTTGAACCATCCCCAGCGCTGATACTGGCAAGAGTAGATATCCAAGTCGGGGCCAAACATCAGCCCGCCGAATAAGAAGCTGCCGGAAACGAGCAAAGTCAGGTTGCTGCTCTGAGTCTGGCCAAAGGTGAGGGCTGCCACCAAGGGCAAACTCCACATGGTTATTTGATCGTGGGTGCGGCCAGAGGGCATTTAAAGTTTAGGATTTTTTTTACTTGATCTTTCTGAGTTACTGTGATATGATAAATCCCGGTGAGTGCAATTGGGTGATTAGCTCAGTGGTAGAGCGCCTGCTTTACACGCAGGATGCCGTAGGTTCAAATCCTACATTACCCATCCGATAACTCAATATCAACAGTTTCAGCCGTTTTTAGCCGTCAAGCCGAGAACGGCTTTAACTTTTGCTGTTGACGGCTGACTTTTGAATTTGGTGACGACTAAATTTAACATTCTGTGGCGGATGTCTCAAAAGTTGGCACCCAATGCTAGAAAATTAATTTATTGATTTTCTTTTTTAGAACCGTGTATATGAAGCCTAAAATAACCAGCCCGATCGCGTGGCAGCAAGCTGAACTGCTCATGCAGCCAGCCATGATCCGAGTGCTCGACAACATCCGCAAACAATTAGAGGAGTCTGTCTGGACGGGCACTTATCAAGAAGTGCAGATTCCAATTCCGGGCTATCAACTAATTTTAGAGCTTCAAGGCGAGCAAAGATGCGTCGATATTTGGGAACTTTGCTATCGAGTCTGCTTTGTCAACTACCAGCCCGCTCACTCTCAACTGCAAAGCCAGGAAGTCGTAATTGACACTAGCTTGATTGACGATGACACTGGCGATGTAGATTGGAATCGTCTTGATGCCAAAGCCAGTCAATTAATACAAGAAATATTTGCCAATTTGGGCAAATAGTCAGTTGTCAGTTGTCAGTTGACAGGGAAGCAGTAGTTAACAGTTAACAGTCAACGGTCATCAGTCAATAGTCAACAGTCTACACTCAACAAAATTTTATGCTGATTCAAGAATTGCACGACATTCAAGCAGCGGCTGGTGCTACTTTTGCAGAGTTAACAACCAAAGAAATTGTGCCAGTGAGTTTTGGTAACGACGCAGAAGCGATCGCAGCAACTAAAAAAGGTGTGGCTTTGTACGATCGCACTCACTGGGGACGCATTCAAATCTCAGACAGCGATCGACTGCGGTTCTTGCACAATCAAAGTACCAATAACTTCAATATACTCAAACCCGGTCAAGGTTGCGATACCGTTTTCGTCACATCCACCGCCCGGACGATCGACCTCGCCACCGCTTACGCTACAGAAGATGCCGTACTGCTGCTAGTATCAGCCAACCGCCGCCACCAACTGCTGGAATTGCTCGATCGCTATATTTTCCCAATGGATCGCGTTGAGTTAACAGATTTAACTGATACAAGTATTGCTTTCAGTTTCATCGGGCCCGAAAGCACTCAACTACTAGAAAAAATCGGAGTTACCGAACTAGAAAATCGACCTTACGCTACTCACAAATTGATAAATTTTGCAGGTATGGAAGTCCGAGTGGCGGTTGGTAGCGGTTTAGCAACTCCCGGATACACGTTAATTGCGCCAGCAAGCGATGCAGCCAAGTTGTGGCATGAATTAGTCAAAGCTGGGGCCGTACCGATGGGCGATCGAGTTTGGGAACAACTGCGAATCGAACAAGGACGCCCCGCACCCGATTTTGAACTCACAGATGATTACAACCCCTTAGAAGCCCGCCTTTTACACACTATTACCTATGACAAAGGCTGCTACATCGGTCAAGAAACAATTGCCCGGTTGAATACCTACAAAGGAGTCAAACAGCAGCTTTGGGGCGTGCAGTTGAGCGGTGCGGTTGAACCCGGAACAACTGTCACAATCGGAGAGGAAAAAGTCGGCAAACTCACCAGTTTTACGGAAACTGAATCCGGCTTTTTTGGTCTTGCTTACATCCGCACAAAAGCGGGCGGCGAAGGACTGAAAGTGCAAGTCGGAGCGGTATCAGGGGAAGTAGTAAATCTACCTTTCTTGAGTTCCTAGTTGCGCTCGATCTCCTGTTGGCGCCGCAGCGCCCAAAACTTTTTTGTTGAGGTTGATTTAGGTGAATTTTAACGTAATAAATTGACACGAATCCTATCTTTATATAGATTCCCAAACAAACAACAGCAATAATTCGGCATTACACTCGTCACAGAAAAAAAAGAGTTTTTCAGTGAAAAAGTTTACATCCCGCTTAATTACAATTTGCCTGCGAGTAGGAATAATCTTTGCTGTAGGAATAGTGCAGATTTTTATACGATTATAAAAAAAGTTTAATTGAACGGTTTTCCCGTCCAAAAATTCGCGATAGGCTTCCGCGCTTTAGCCTGAATGGATCGGATAAAATTCCTAAGTTTGTTTTGGGCTCGCTCCGCGATAAATTACAACTTGAAGGTGCGATCGATTACTTAAGTTAGACGATTGCTGCTTGGGGTAGATACATCAATAGTCACGATCGACAATGGCAACATATTCCCCTTGATGACCCATTAGCAGACATCCTCACTCAACGCGCCAGTTTGATTGAATTAGATCCCAGACTATTACTCAAGCTACCGGAAATTTTTGGAGATTTAGTACACTCACCACGCTTCGTCGAGACTGTTGCTGACCAGTTTCGTAGTTTTCATGAGTTCGGTGCTAAAGCAACGCTAGCCCGATTGTCCTAGGCACCATCCGCCTCCGTGAGGAAACTTATTTGACACTGCCACGGCTGCACTACGTTAAACCCGTAAGATTCTCCCGTCTAGCCCAGGTCTATGTCTACGAGTGCAAAGGGAAATTCAGCAGCCCGTACAGCGCAATATTTATTGAGGTCATTCTTTCCGATCTTCTCTCTTGCCAAAGCATCTATCTTAAGGCGGATTCTCCAGAGGAAGTAACTCAGGTTGAATAGAGAAGACCGTGTATGCATACGGATGGATATTCATGAAGCGCGACGCCAGAGGCAAGTTTGTTAGCAATTGGAAATCGGAGACGAAACAACGAGTGAGCGTATCTCTGACTAATACAGCATGGCGATCGCTAGATAAAGAGGCTCACAGGCGAGGAATTTCTCGCTCTGAAGTCATTGAAAACTTTGCCCGCACTCTTGAATGCGAACAGTTGTTCCCTGCCCAAGAAACTGAGCGCAAGGTGGCAACGATTCTTGAAAGCATTACGGATGCTTTTGTCGCCTTCGATCGCGATTGGCGCTACACCTATGTGAATCGGGCGGCGGCTAAAATCCTGCACAAAACGCCACAAGAGCTACTGGGAAAGCACGTTTGGAATGATGTTTTTCCTGAGCTAGTCGGTGCAATTCCCTATCGAGAACTACATCGGGCAGTGGCGGAACAAGTCCCTGTTTCCTGGGAAGAATTCGGCGAATCTGTCGAGTCTTGGATAGAGGCAAATGCCTACCCATCTGCCGAAGGTGTGGCAGTTTATTTTCGGGATGTGACAAAGCGCAAACGCTTGGAATCCGAAATGCGGCAGCGAGAACAACAGTTCAAGATGGTGGCTGAAAATGCCCCAGACATTATTAGCCGAATTGATACAGAGTTTCGCCATATTTATGTTAGCCCTTCTGTAGAACTGGTAACAGGTATTCCATCAGGGCAATTTGTTGGCAAGACCAATGTTGAGCTAGGAATGCCAGAACACCTCAATCGTTTTTGGCATGATAGTTTACGGCAAGTCTTTGCAACAGGGCAGGAACAGACGATTGAATTTAAGTTTCCGACTCTAAATAGTATTCGATGGTATCAGGCACGTATTGTCCCCGAATTTGCCAGTGATGATTCTGTTGTATCAGTGCTGAGTATTGCTCGTGATGTGACGGATTACAAACAGGTTGAACAGGCTTTACGAGAGAGCGAAGAACGCCTGCAATTGGCACTGACGGCAGCTCAGATATTTGTCTGGGATATGGATTTGCAGACCAATGAGGTGGTGTGTTCTGGTAATGCTCTAGAGGTTTGGGGTCTTCAGGAAGGCACAGGAGAAGACTTTTTTGCGCTCATTCATCCAGATGATCGACAACGGGTGATCCAAGCGACCCAACGGGCAAGTGCTGGAGAACATTCCTACATGCAGGAGTATCGGGTAATTTGTCCGGACTGCGTTGTGCGCTGGATCAATAGTCAGGGACAAGTTTATCTGGATGAAAGCGGACGGGGAGTTCGCATGATTGGCGTTTCGGTTGATATCACAGAGCGCAAACAAATGGAAGCGGAGCGCGATCGCCTTTTAAAACGAGAACAAACTGCCCGACTCGAAGCAGAAAGCGAACGCAAGCGGTTGTATGACATCCTGATCCAGTTCCCCGCCATGATTGGCATTGTTAAAGGTTCCGATCTCGTGTATGAATTTGCCAATCCAAGCTATCTGCAAGTGGCTGGGTGCACTTCAGACATTATCGGGAAATCAATGCGGGACGTTTTCCCCGAGCTAGAGGGACAAATTTACTTTGAAGCGCTCGATCGGGTTTACCGGACGGGAGAACCGTTCATTGGAAATGAGTCGCCTGCTTACTGGGCTCGAAACAGTGATGGTGTGTTGCAAGAGGGATTCTTCAACTACATCTTTGCGCCTTGGCGGGATGCTGAGGGAACCATTCAGGGTGTGTTGATTTATAACATTGACGTGACAGCCGAAGTTCAGGCTCGGCGACAGATTGAGTCACTGCTGGCAGAGCTACAGGAAAAAGAACGGCAGCAACAGTTTTTGATTGAACTGAATGACGCGATTCGTGTCATTCAAGACTCGAAGGAAATTATGTGGCGGGTGGTTAGCTCCGCAGGAGAGCACCTCAATGTCACTCGCTGTACCTACGGCGAAATTGATTGTACTCAGGAATATGTCATCGTCGATCGCGACTATTGCAATGGTGTCATCAGCGTGGTGGGTAGACATCACATGGATTCGTTTGGCCCTGAACTTATTGCTGAATTAAAGCAGGGCAAAACTATTGTCGTAGATGATGTCGCTCGCGATCCTAGGACTGCCGGATCGGCGGCTGCTACCTTTGACGCAATTCAAACCCAATCTCTCCTATGTGTTCCATTGGTGAAAGAAGGGCGATTTGTTGCATTGTTGGTGTTGCACCATGTCTCTGTTCGCCAATGGACCGAGGAAGATGTGGTGCTGATGGAGCGCATTGCCGAAAAAACCTGGCTAGCCGTGGAGCGATCGCGGGCAGAAGCGGAATTGCGAGAAAGTGAAGCTCACCTGCAACTCGCTCTGAAGGTTGGACGCATGGGAACCTGGGACTGGGACATACAGACCAATGCCTTGCTTTGGTCAGAAGGTCACTTCACGATACTAGGGCTAAAACCGAATGAGTGCGAACCGGGCTATAAGGTTTGGGCAAGTCGGGTTCATCCCGATGACCTAGCACAAGCTGAGGCGAAATTTCAGCAAGCCATAGCTGAAAAGAAAGAGTATCACCATGAATATCGCCTCTGTTGGTCAGATGGCTCGGTTCACTGGGTGGAAGCGAGAGGAAAGTTTACTTATGATGTTCAGGGAAATCCCAAGCACTCGATCGGCGTCGTCATCGATATCACACAACGCAAGCAAGCAGAAGAGGCGTTGCGTCAAGCCCTACAAAAGCTCAACTTCCATGTTGAAAACTCTCCAATGGCAGTGGTTGAATGGGATCGAGACTTTCGACTCATTCGGTGGTCTGCTGGTGCAGAGCGCATTTTGGGCTGGAAAGCCGAAGAAATGCTGGGCAGATCTTTAACAGAGATACCTTTTGTCTTTGAGGAAGACCTGGAAGCAGTTGCTCAAGTCTGCCAACGGCTGGTCTATGGCGAAGAACCCCATATTTTTTCATACAACCGCAATTACACCGAAGATCGCAACATTGTGCATTGCGAGTGGTATAACTCCAGTCTCAGGGACGAATCGGGACGGATGATTTCGGTATTATCGCTGGTGCTGGATGTGACGGAGCGCAAGCAAGCAGAACAAGAACGGGAACAACTGTTAGAACGCGAGCGCCTTGCACGCTCCGAAGCAGAAGCCGCACAGCGCCAACTGGAAACCATCTTTGAAACATCACCCATTGGACTTGCTCTGTTAGATGAAAAGCAGCGATTTATTGCCATCAACGAAGCATTAGCAGAAATTAATGGATTAACCCGCGAGCAGCACTTAGGCTCTTCAATTCGAGAACTTTTTGGTCAGTTCGATCCCAAATTACTCGAAGTCTTCGATCGGATTTACACAACAGGGAATCCTTTCATCTCACCGAACTTTGCGGTGAATGTTCCCGCACGCAGCGATCGCCGTCCCGGTTACTACAATGTTTACTATCTCCCAACGGTTAACTCAACTAGCCAGGTAGAAGGCGTTCTAGTTTATGTGGTAGATGTGACGGAACGGGTGCATTTAGAACGTGCCCAACGCTTTCTCTCTGAGGCGAGTGCAGTGCTTGCATCCTCACTCGATTATCAAACGACTCTAGAGCGAGTCGCGCAGCTTACAGTACCGGAATTAGCCGACTGGTGTACGGTTCACATCATAGAAGAGGATGGTGCGATCGAGCAGATTGCGGTTGCTCACATCGACCCTGCCAAACTGGAATGGGCATATCAGATGAGAGACAAGTATCCTCTGAACCCCGATGACCCTCGCGGTGCTGCATTGACGCTGCGAACTGGGCAATCTGACTTGCTGCCGGAGATTCCCGATGAACTGCTGGTACAGGCAGCGCGTGATTCAGAGCATTTAGAGATTCTGCTGCAGGTTGGATTCAAATCCGTAATGACGGTGCCACTACGAACTCAGGCACGAATTCTAGGGGTCATTTCCTTTATCTCAGCCGAATCTGGACGACGGTATACCTCAGCAGATTTGCAACTGGCAGAGGAATTGGCGCGTCGTGCTTCCTTGGCGATCGACAACGCTCAGTTGTACCGGGTAGCTCAACGCGATCGCACAAAAGCAGAAGCCGCTAACCGGATTAAAGACGAATTCTTAGCGGTATTGTCCCACGAGTTGCGATCGCCTCTCAATCCAATTCTGGGCTGGACAAAATTGCTGCGAACTGGGCGACTAGATACCACAAAAACCCAGCAAGCCCTGGAAACGATCGAACGCAATGCCAAGCTGCAAGCTCAATTAATTGAGGACTTATTGGATGTCTCGCGCATTCTGCAAGGAAAAATGACGTTTAACGTCGCTCCTGTGAATCTAGCGGCAATGATTGAGGCTGCACGGGAAACGGTACGACTGGCAGCCGAAGCCAAACACATTCAAATCCAGACCACATTTAATCCTATTTCAGGAACGGTTTCAGGCGATACCAATCGCCTCCAACAAGTAGTCTGGAACCTGCTCTCCAATGCTGTGAAGTTCACCCCAACCGGAGGACGAGTCGAGGTGCAACTAGAACAGGTTGGTATGTATGCTCAGATTCAAGTCAAAGATACTGGAAAAGGCATCAGACGAGACTTTTTACCCCATGTGTTTGACTACTTCCGTCAAGAAGATGGTACAACAACCCGACAATTCGGCGGATTGGGATTGGGACTAGCGATCGTCCGTCATTTTACCGAACTGCATGGAGGAACCGTTCAAGCAGACAGCTTAGGACAGAACTTAGGGGCTACATTTACCATCCGGCTACCGTTAAACATCGTAGAGCCGGAACCCTCTTCTGATGACAGGCACGCAGAAAGTGCGGCAGACGACTTAGCAGGTGTTCGGGTCTTGGTTGTGGACGACGATGCCGATATGCGGGAGTTGGCAGCATTCACCCTGATGCAATCTGGCGCACAAGTTACGACAGCCGCTTCGGGGGTACAGGCGTTGACCCTTCTGAATCAATCTGTCCCCGATCTGCTCTTATGTGACATTGGAATGCCAGAGATGGATGGTTATGCCCTGATTCGACAAATTAGAAAGTGGTCGCCCCAACAGGGAGGCACGGTTCCTGCGATCGCACTTACTGCCTATGCTGGAGAAATCAATCAGCAGCAAGCCTTAGCTGCCGGATTTCAGGTGCATATCTCGAAGCCTTTTGAACATGAGGAATTGGTAAAAGCGATCGCCCGTTTGCTAAGACACTGAATGATTTGAGGATTAGCTATCATGCTGCTTGGCATAGATTTAGGAACAGGCTCTGCTAAGGCATTGCTTCTAGCGACAGACGGAACCACTATAGGTGAAGCATCAAGCTCTTATCCTGTTCATGCACCCCACCCTGGATGGGCTGAGTCGGAACCAGAAGATTGGTGGTTAGCTGTTGCCTCGGCTGTTAGGAAGGCAGTGGAAAATCACGCTGACCAAGTACAGGCGATCGCACTTTCAGGACAAATGCACGGCGTTGTCCTAGCTTCGGAGTCTGGTCAGCCCCTGCGTCCTGCTATCCTCTGGGCAGATACTCGCTCTAGTGCCTCGCTGAACACTTATCATTCGCTCGATGCCACTATTCTAGAGCGATTGGGCAACCCGATTACGGCTGGAATGGCGGGTCCAACTTTGTTGTGGCTACGAGAACACGAGGCTACTGTCTACACCGAAGCGCGTTGGGCACTTCAGCCAAAAGATTGGCTGCGGTTACGGATGACTGGAGAAGTCGCAACCGAACCATCTGATGCTAGTGGTACTTTGCTTTACGATGTTGTGTCGGACAAATGGGCAACGGAAGCCATCTCAGCCTTGAATCTACGTGGTGATTGGTTACCAAAAATTATTCCCTCTAGTGCGATCTCCGGCTACTTAACAACTATTGCTTCAGAGCATCTCGGCTTACCTGTTGGCTTACCGGTTATCGCTGGTGCTGCGGATACCGCAGCGGCGGCACTTGGTAACGGACTACTAGAGGCTGGTTTGGTTCAACTAACGATCGGCACAGGCGCTCAAATTATTACACCTCGATCGCAACCAATTATCGATCGTCATGGTCGTACACATCTCTATCGAGCCGCCGTACCGAACCAGTGGTACAGCCTTGCAGCCATGCAAAATGCGGGGTTAGCGCTTGAGTGGGTGCGAGGTATCCTCGGCTTGAGCTGGCAGCAAGTTTATACTAAAGCGTTTTCTGTTTCCCCAGGATGTGAAGGATTGACATTTTTGCCATACCTCACGGGTGAGCGAACTCCACACCTTGACCCTTATATACGCGGCGCATGGGTGGAGCTGGGACTTCATCACACACAGGGGCACTTGATGCGGGCAGCTTTAGAGGGAGTTGCTTTTGCCTTGCGACAAGGTTTTGAGGCACTTGAGGCAACAGGTTTTAAAGCCACAGAAGTGCGTTTAGCAGGCGGTGGAACGGCAGAAATGCCTTGGCAACAATTACTGACTGATGTATTGAGAATACCCCTCTATACAACTACAGTTGCTGCTGCTTCCGCGCGTGGTGCTGCTCTACTGGCGGGTATCGGAATTGGTGTATACGCAGATGCTAATGACACCATCAAAATGGTAGCCGCACCAACGCTTGCTGCAAGTCCGCAATCAGTTGATCCAACCCTAGAAGAGGCTTGGATGCGATATCAATCCCTTTATCCACGACTTAAAAATATCTGATCAGCATTTTATAAAAGTAATAATTGAGTCTTTATCAAAATTTAATTCTCATCAAGTAGAAAGGGTTGCCAAAACTTTGTAAGCCTAGATAAAAAACTAAAATTTTCTTAAAAACTATCACCTCTAAGTCGGGGAATTAAACCGTTTAAACTTTACTAAAAATTATAATAATTAAAATGATCTATAAGACAGATTAGCTGGTATTAACCTTTTGACTCGATGGTTTAAATTTGCTGCTGAAAGTAGTATTGAATAGTCATCCGTAAGTAGAGAATATAAAAGTGCTTCAAAGAATATGACATCTACTATATTTTGGCAGCAATACCTTGCAATCAAGAACTACCATTGAAAGCGTCCATAGGTTGAGGGCTGACAGCTTCGACCGCCAGCAACTCAACGATTCACAACAAAAACGCCTTGGAATTAATTGGGGTAGTTGACGCTCCCCCGTCACAGCGTAGCTTGACGGGGAATTCTTCCTTCACAGCTTGATGCCAAGTAAAAGCAGTGCCTTTACTTAGTCTTACTCTAGCTCCAGAAGCTACGGAGGTATGCCCTACGTCTCAAATTCGTAAACCTTGATCTGTAATGTTTTTAGCTGCATTGATGTTTCTATCCTGGTGAGGCAGACATTAGGGCATTACCACTTTTTAATATCTAATGAAAGCCAACTTACAGCAGATTGCAAGCTTATAAACCGCAATATCAGCATTTAGAAAACCAATTTCTTAGATATTGAGGGTTAATTAAATTAAGTGCGAAGTGCGACCAGAATTTAGTAAGTTTGGAGGCGATGCAAAAACAATTATTAAACAATTATCAAGTATCCAAAGACCATAAATTTGTCTAATTTACGGCGGTTTATATACTGTCAAATAGCTCTGTTTACTCCTGCTTACCTACTTATCAGATGGAAGAAAGTTGAGTTAAATAATAACATAATCTTCGCCCAAAATAGCTTGATTAACCTGCGGTTCCGGCTCTACTGGGTCGCTGTAATGAGTGTCAATGTATTTCATGAAACTTTCCCGATAAGCTTTGAGATGCGAGTTAAGTGCTTCGATATCCTGCTCTCCTGTTGCGAAACCCCTCTCTCTTCTGAAGTGACCGGATTCCTTAACAAAAGCCATGTCAACTTGCCACAGAGCCTTATCAATCGGGCGATATGACAAATCAACAATATCGTAAGCTGCGAATCCTTGGGACTTCATAAAACTCATTACATCATACATCTGACCGAACAAAGTAACTTCTACAATTACATATTCAGTCTGCTGCAAAATCTCAGTTGCGCCTGCTAAAACATCTAATTCCTGTCCGTCTACATCAACTTTAATTAAATACGGGCCTGACAAGTTTCTTTCCCTGCATATTCCATCCAGGGTAATTGCTGGTATTTTTCTCAAATAAGGATCGCTGCTGTCAGTAACGCGATTTTCAGAAAGTGAAGAATGCACCATACCGGGACTGACGTTGAGGGTGAAAACTCCCGATTCTTTGCTCGCGGCTGCAATAATGTATTCTGCACTTTTGAGCTTGCGGCAAATTTTGGCGAGGTAAGGTTCATTTTCGGCGATCGGCTCAATTAGCAAATGTCGCGAATTGGGAAAAGTTTCGTAAAGGTTAAAAGTTCCCAATGCCGCGCCGACATCAATCACAGTTTTGGGTTCAAAACCTAACTGTTTAGCCAGCAGCAAGCTGCCTGACATCGAGTTTCTGAGAATTCCTGTTTGTTGTTGGCTCACAATTTTTTCCTGATTTCAATGTGGACAAACTTAATATTATGTCTTGCAGCAGAGTTATTGTATGTCCGAATAAAGAAACGAAGCAATCGCAAACCTCGGCGATTGCTTCGTTTCGGCTCGCAATGACAGAAATAGGTTTAAACTCAGATGTTGCACCATTGTCAATAAGCTTTTTATGAACAGGCAAAATGCCTGTTCCGCAATATACATTAAATTTTATTGTGGAACAGGCAAGATGCCTGTTTTTGAGAATGGTGCAAGATGTGAGTTTCAATGCAACCTCCTACTATTTTGGGGATTTCTGCGCCTTGTTTTCCGGTTCGACAGATTGCAAAGCTTCGTCGAGAATAGCCCGCGCTTCTTCGGCTTTACTTCTAGCTTCTCGATAGCGGACGTTAGCTTGAGCAAAATTTTTGAGAACCTTGAAACCATCTTTCAAACGACCAATTTCCTCGGCCGTCACAGCCTCATCTGTAAATAAAATGTCGATCGCCGCCCGGATTTTGAGTGCTTCTTCCCGGGATTCCATGACTTTCAATTTGAGACTTGCCAAATTGCTCAAAATCTGGACTGCTTCAGTAATCGCGTCCTCGCCGTCAGACGCAGCATCTTCGATATCCTTAACTTCAACAAACTGCTTGGGCCCAAATCCCTCCACGAGTTCCGTAGGCAGCTTGCCCTCATCCATGAGATCCATCAGCCGATCCATCGCTTCTTCCCGGGCTTTGGCTGAATCTTTCCCCTTGACAGTTAAAATAATTTCGGGGCTTTGAGGAAGTGTATAGCGAACCATATTTTGACAGCCTGTGCGCGAAAACAATTGAATGATATTTTATCTTTATTCGATCGCCAGTTGCAGCTATCAATCTGCTCCATTACCAACCGCTTGCCAAAACTGGACACATATACACTCAAAAGGAACCCTCGACAATGAAAGATAAATTTCTTAACTTGCTTAACTTGATTTTAGTAGCTGATGTGTTTTTCGTCTTTGCCATTTTTGGGTGGTTTGTGATCGCAGTAGCAGGTCGATCGACTGGGGTGAATCTCGGTTTTGATTTGTGGTACAGTCTCTGGCAGCCCGTATTTAATCCCGCCCTAGGAATTCTTATGGGCGGTGCTATTCTCAGCGGTATAATTAACCAAGTTTCTAAACGCCTCAATCCCAAGTAAAATTGATGTTTTGTTGGAGACGGTGATTGGCGATGCTACTTAGTTGGCGATCGAACTTGTGGGATGCGTCAGAGATGAGGCACTCCATTAGGTCGATGAAGCTTGAAAATACATAAGTAGTCAAAAGTGAGTGAAAAGCTCCCTGAATGAGCGATATCTTATGAAAGCAATCACAAAAGTTATGATAGCTTTACATTCTGTTACAGAGTAAAGTTTATTTTTGCTTACCTATTTACGTCGAAAATCAGGATTGGGCGATCGGGATCTAAAAAAATCAAGTCATGTTCTGAGTAACAAAAGTCGGGCATTAATTATGGGAGAACAAAAATGTATCGGTATCCTCACTAGCGGGGGTGACTGTGCAGGCTTAAACGCAGTTATCCGAGCCGTTGTCCACCGCGCAACGGGAACTTACAATTGGAAAGTGATGGGCATTCGTCAAGCCACCAAGGGATTGATGAGTCGTCCCCCTCAAGCAATTCCCTTGGATATTGAGAAAGTAGACTCGTGGCTCACCATTGGCGGTACGATGCTAGGCACGACTAATGAGGGCAATCCTTTTGCCTTCCCGATGTCTGATGGAAGTCTACGCGATCGTGCTGAGGATATTATCGAAGGCTATCATCAATTAGGTTTGGATGCCTTAATTGGCATTGGTGGCGATGGCAGTCTTGCCATTCTCAGGAAGATTGCTCAACAAGGTAATTTGAATTTAGTTGCTATTCCTAAAACTATTGATAATGATGTCGGAATTACCGAGCGTTCCATCGGTTTTGATACGGCTGTCAATATTGCTACTGAAGCACTAGATCGCTTGCATTTTACTGCAGCCAGTCACAGTCGCGTTATGATTGTTGAAGTCATGGGACGCGATGCCGGACATATTGCGATCAGTGCCGGAATTTCTGGGGGAGCTGATATAATTCTGATTCCGGAAATCCCTTACAAAATTTCCCAAATCTGTGCCCAAATTCAAGATCGCCAAGACCGGGGAAAAAACTACTGTTTAATTATAGTAGCGGAGGCAGTTCGCACAGAAGCAGGCGAGTTAGTAATGCACACAAATCGCTTAGGTCAAAGTCGATTAGGCGGAATTGGTCAGTATTTAGCTGATACAATTTCTGACTGTAGCGGTGCAGAAACTCGCGTCACTGTTTTGGGACATACTCAACGCGGGGGAACTCCTTCACCGCTAGAAAGATTAATTGCTTCTGCTTTTGGCGTGGCAGCAGTTGATTTAGTTGCCGAAGAGAAATACGACTGCATGGTATCTTGGCAAAAGCGGGAAGTTGTGAGCGTTCCTCTGGAAGATGCGATCGCCAAATACAGACCTGTAGAGTTCAATGGTACTCTGGTTAAAACGGCCCGCGGTTTAGGGATTTGTCTGGGAGACTAAACAATTACCCGTCCGATTTCTCAAAGTTTAAGTCGGGGACGCACTCAGAACCACGAAACTGGGTTAACCGAGACTGAGGGTTTTAAGCCAGTGTATTGTGCTTAAAAAACCAAGGTGCTCACCGGCGGTGCTTCCACGACTAATATTAACCTGGAAGTAGTGGCGTTTCAACTATGATTAGTGTACCTTGCAATTAGTTCCGAGCGAGTATCGACATCGAGCGCGATCGCGCTCGGAACTACAAAATACCGCAACAAGTAGAAAGGTGAGAAATTGACACCATTTACTGCACAAATTAGAGTGCGCCATTACGAAATGGACGCCCTCGGTCATGTCAATAATGCTGTCTACCAGCATTATTTAGAACACGCTGCGATCGAACATTTAGAACACTTGGGATTTACACTCGATCGCTACCGGGAACTGGGGGGCGTCTTTGTAATGCGGCGGATAGAGATTGACTATTTGCGATCTGCCGCTGCGGGCGATCGACTGGAGATATCAACTTGGATCGAACAACTGCGCGGCCCGCGCGCCGTCCGCCGCTACGAAATTCGCTTACTTGGAAGTGACGAAATATTGTTAAAAGCCGAGGCGCTTTGGGTTTGGGTTGAAGTTACCACCATGCGACCGCGAGCAATTCCCAAACAAATAATTGATATTTTTGAATCACAATCTCAAGCATTACCAACATAGAGAAAAAATCAACTATTATATTTGCAAAATCCTGTAAAAATCTCTTGGTTTGTAGAGAGGACTTCCGTCCTCTATTTCCCGTTTGTAGAAGTGCAAAAAGTTGATTGTGCAGCGGGCCGCAAATCCCGATGGCAAAAAGTCGGATTGCCCGCCTGCCAGTTTGGATGTCACAGAGGTACGATGGAATATAGGGAGGGAGGCCAAGCCCGCGAAGGTTAAGCTTGGTGACAATACCCACAGGAAGGAAAAAATGACACTTAACTTGCGGCGACCGATTTTAATAGGCGGAATAGGACTTTCAGCAGCGCTGTGGCTGCTGGAAACTCTACAGCATTCGGGTTCAGAAATGGGCGAAACGGCACTCATCGGCTTGGCTGCTGCCGGTGCGGGGTATTGGTGGTGGAAGCAACAATCCCCCAAACTGGAACTCGCACTCCCGGAACCCCTGGCGAACCGGGAAGCAGCCGAAAAAGCGATCGCAACCTCCGAAGCAGCCATTAAATTGCTGGCTTCAGAAGCTCAAAACTCCGCCGATCCTGCTAATCTAACAGCAAAGCTCGATCGGCTCAGAAGCGAATTAGACAGACAAGATTTGCGGATTACCGTAACTGGCGGTAAAGCTGTCGGCAAAACAGCCTTAATTCAAGTTTTAAATTCTAATTGGGCATCTCAACATCCGCAAAAGCTTAGTTTACAAGAAACGGCACCGCTGTTTGCTAATACAAATGCAGATGCCAAAATCAATGGTGATTTAGCGCTGTTTGTGACAGCGGGCGACATCACAGATTCCGAATTTCAAACATTATCTCAGCTAGCAGCAGCAGGTCAGCGCGTGCTGCTAGTGTGGAACAAACTAGACCAATATTTGCCAGAACAGCAGTCGCAGGTTTTGCACTCTTTGCAGCAGAAAATGCAAGGAATATTGGGAACCGAAGATATAATTGCGATCGCAGCTTCTCCCAATTCTATTAAAGTGCGCCGACACCAAGCGGACGGCACAGTTCAAGAACGCATCGAAAAGCAAGTATCTCAACTTGACCCGCTGACGGAAAGATTGACTAAAATCTTAACTGAAGAACGGCAACAGTTGGTCTGGGCGAGTGCAGTGCGCGAGGCTGCAAGTATCAAGTTAGAGGCAAAAACCTTATTAAATGCAGTCAGGCGCGATCGGGCAATTCCCATTATCGAACAATATCAGTACATCGCCGCCGCCGCCGTCTTTACTAACCCGGTTCCGGCTTTAGACTTGCTAGCAACAACCGCCATCAGCACCCAACTCGTCATCGACCTCGGTGCCATCTACCAGCAACAGTTTTCCTTAGACCAAGCTAAGACAGTAGCGGGTACTTTAGCTAATCAAATGTTCAAATTGGGATTAGTAGAACTGTCTACCCAAACTATTACTGGACTGCTGAAAAGCAATGCCGTCACCTATGTAGCAGGAGGCGCGGTGCAGGGAATTAGTGCAGCATATTTTACCAGAATAGCAGGACTGAGTTTAATTGAATATTTCCAAAGTCAAGAACTGGAAAATGCTCCCAAAGGCATTTTCAATCTCGACCAGTTGACTAAAACTTTGCAAGCAGTATTTACGCAAAATCAGCAAGTTTCCTTCTTGCAATCTTTCGTCAACCAAGTGGCGAGTCGCCTTTCATCTCAGGTATCTGGGCCCGAAACCGTTAAGTCGGCGGCCAATTAAGTAAAATAAAGGAACAGGCAAGATGCCTGTTCCACAAGACAGTTTTTCTGTTGTGGGACAGGCATCTTGCTTGTTCCCCGGCAGAACCAGGCAACCAGTTAATATTTTCCTTTTTCCTTCTGCCTTCTGTTATACAATCAAATAAAGTTTGCACGATGATACAAACTCAACCAAAAATACTAAGCTTTGAAGAATTTCTAGAAGACAAAGCCGAGAACAGATGCTACGAACTCCACGACGGGGTAATGGTTGAAATGCAGCCAACAGGAGAACACGAAGATATCACAGCATACCTTGTTCAAGAATTTACGCTGCTCTACACCCAACTGCAACTTCCATACCGCATTCCCTCGAAAGCGCTAGTTAAGCCCCCAGCTAAAGATACAGGATATATTCCTGATGTTTTGCTATTAAACCGTCAGGCTTTAGCGTCGGAACCCTTATGGTTGAAGTCAGCAACAATCACCCAAGGAACATCTATCCCGCTACTTGTTGAAGTTGTCAGTACCAACTGGCGCGACGATTATCTCAAAAAGTTGGCAGATTACGAAATGATGGGCATCCTCGAATATTGGATTGCGGATTATGCTGCATTCGGCGGAATACGTCATATTGGCGACCCCAAAGAACCCACGCTTTCGGTTTGCCAGCTTGTGGACGGAGAGTATAGAATTACACAGTTCAGAGGGAGCGATCGCATTATTTCACCTACATTTCCCAATATGGAGCTGAACGTCGATCAAATTTTCCGAGGCGGCGCCTAGTGTTAGGGAAAAGAACAGGCAAGATACCTGTCCAACAAAAATTTTTTGTTATTGTGGAACGGGCGGGATATCCCGTTCAATATTTTTTGGAAAACTCACAACAAAAAAATTATAAATTTATGAAAAATTGTATTAAAATAAGAAATAGGATTTATAATTCGACGATCAATTATACCTGCTTAACAAAGCCGATCGCCAATGGCTGACAATTCCCTTCAAGAAAATCGCTTATCTCTTGCCCGTGCCAGTTTGCGCGAAGCCCTGGCGCGCTATTCCCACCTGCGCCAAGGGAAAAAAAACTCGAATAATACAGAATTAGAAGCGGCGCTGCAATATCAGTTAGATATCTTAACTTCCACCTCAGAAAAACTAGACCACAACATAATCCGCATTGCTACTTTCGGCCTAGTCAGCCGCGGCAAGTCAGCCGTATTAAACGCGCTTTTAGGTCACAAAATTCTGCAAACAGGCCCTCTCAACGGCGTGACTCAGTGGCCGCGTTCCGTGCGCTGGAGTGTGCCTCTATCCTTCCTTGACAACGACGAATCCCCCCAACCCCCCCTTGGCAAGGGGGGGAAAGGAGGGGTGCAAGTTGAATTAATTGATACTCCCGGACTTGATGAAGTTGGCGGCGAAGTGCGCGGCGAAATGGCGAAACAAGTAACTCGCCAAGCTGACTTAATTCTGTTTGTCGTTGCAGGCGATATCACCCGAACTGAATATCAAGCACTGTGCGAATTGCAAACAGCTCAAAAACCGGTAATTTTAGTTTTTAATAAAATTGACCTTTATCCAGAATTAGACAGAAAAGCTATTTACCAAAGTTTGCAAGCGCTGGGAAATTCTGAACAGTTAGCAGCCGCTGCGGTAACAGAGGAAACAGATAGCGAAAATTTGTCCGAACCCCCAAACAACTCCTCAGATAAATCTACTGCAAAATCACCCGCTAAAACTTCCAAATCTTTAGAAATAGTTATGGTAGCTGCGGAACCAGCGCCGGTGCAAGTGCGGGTGGAATGGTCCGACGGAAGAGTCACTTACGAATGGGAGTCGCCGCCCGCGCAGATAGACGAACTAAAAAATAAAATTCTCACCATTCTTAACAGAGAAGGTCGATCGCTCCTGGCTCTAAATGCTTTAGTTGAAGCTAGAGATGCCGAAGCACACATTGCCCGTCACGTTCTCAAATTGCGACAAACAGAAGCCGAAGATTTAATCTGGCAATTTGCAAAATATAAAGCTTTGGCTGTCGGTTTAAATCCAGTGGCATTCTTGGATGTAATGGGAGCAAGTGTCGCAGATTTAGCCTTAATTCGCTCTTTATCCAGACTTTACGGCTTACCTATGACTGGTTACGAGGCCGGGAAACTTTGGCAGACGATTTTCTCCAGTGCTGGCGGCGTACTTTTGGGAGAATTGGGTAGCAGTTTTCTGTTGGGATTTGGCAAAAGTGCGGCGGCTGCGGCCCCGCACATCGGCTTTTCTACTTTTGCCGGAGTTGCTGTCACTCAAGCTAGTTTAGCAGCTTATGGAACCTACGCTGTCGGTCGCGCCGCCCAAGTTTATTTAGAAAAAGGCTGCACCTGGGGCCCCCTGGGGCAAGATACGGTAATTCAAGACATTCTCGCCACCATCGAGCGTAATACAATTATCGATCGCTTGCAGCAAGAGTTTAAAATTGGCAATTAAAAATTGCCCTAGTAGTTGAGTAAGGTACGTCAGCAGATGGTTATTTGCGAATAATCGAAGAGCTAGGATCTGACGCACCCTACTGCTTTTATTCTTATACAATTGTCAAAAAAGAATGCAACTGTAGCTAAGCTCCACACCACCATCTTCATAAGTAATTTCCAATTCTTTAATCGAAAATCGAAAATCGTATTACCGTCTGGCAATTCTAACACCTTCCCTAAAGTGGGCGATTGTCGCAATTACCGCTATAGAAAAGTAAAATATTCTAATCAACCAAAAACAAACCCGCATTGACCAAGAAACAATAGTCGGAGCAATACCTGTGAACTGTACAAATCTGGAATTAACTCTTTTTTCAAAACTGTCAAGGTCTTTCATCTCCGATTGTTTCGTCGGAATAACCGGAAACTGACCAGTATATACGTAATAACCGATAAAACCTGGTAATCCAACTTTTCTATTCAAAAATGAGTTAGTTAAGGTTGCAGTTTGCGAAGGCGATAATTTATCCGATTCTTCCACTTTTTCCAGCCAAGCATTATATCGAATGGCTGGCGTAATCATGAAAACTAAGGGCACTATAACTATCAACAAAGCCGCACTAATTTTGCGACCGTATTGAGGGTGTAGAAGTCTTGTCGCCACACCCACTCCCATACCGATAAATGCAAATATCAATATATTTAACAGTTCAATAATTTCGATACCCCTCAACAAATCGCCGATAATCAGGATGGTATATAATAATTTGTCGGCTAGTAGCAGAGCGGCCCACTTGATGAGAATAGAAACGCCTACAATAGTAGCTACAATCGCCACATACCCGATGGCACCTAGAACGTACAGGAAAATCGAACCGGCTTGTTTGAATGATTGCATGGAATTATTCACTCTTGTGAAAGTTTAGGAGTCTGATTGACAAAATTTTTTAAAATTTAGAGCAATCTGGAGTTCCAAATTTGATTTTTAAAATAGATTAGCTTGACATCTTGAAATCAATCTACAATCGATCGACAAGTTCCCGCGCCGCCGCTTTGGTGACTTGTGCAATTCGTTCCTTCACAACATCCTCTTCGATCGCCCTCTGGTCGGTTTCTTGTTCGTGATCGATCCCCAACCATAAAAGATACTCGATATTACCTGCCGGGCCAAGTAAAGGCGACCACGTTAAGCCACGTTCCTGCCATCCTAAAGCTGTGGCTGCCTTCCACACTTGAAAAATCGCATCAGCTTGAGTTGCTGAGTCTCGCACTACGCCTTTTTTCCCGACTCTCTCGCGCCCTACCTCAAACTGCGGCTTTACCAGCAACACCGCTTCTCGCGGTGGTACCAACAATTCCCACAGCGCCGGTAAAATCTTATCCAGGGAAATAAACGACACATCTACTACCGCCAAATCTGCTCGCTCAGAGTCGCCGTAAAGCTCAGCAGCAGTCATGTACCGCAAATTGGTGCGTTCTTTCAAAATTACTCTCGGATCGTTACGCAAGCCCCAATCTGCTTGACCGTAGCCAACGTCTACGCCATACACTAGGGCGGCGCCGGCTTGCAGCAGACAGTCGGTAAAACCGCCTGTGGAGATGCCGCCGTCGAGACAAATTCTGCCTGCAACGGGAATCGCAAAAACTTCTAAAGCTTTGGCTAATTTGTCGCCGCCTCTGGAAACATAGCGCGATCGCTCTTTAATCTGAATTTTTGCTGCAATATCGACCTCAGTGCCCGGTTTGTCAACTACCTGTTGGTTGATGGAGACTTTCCCAGTGCGAATCAAGGCCTGAGCTTGCTGTCTGGAACTGCACAAATCTAGGCTGACCAATAATGTGTCTAGTCGCTGTTTAGCCAAGGTTTTTAATCTGTACGGATAGGGTTAAGAACAGTACCAGATTAGCACTTACGCACAAGCCCCACTGCTAATTTTTGCCGATTATTTTGGTTTTGAGATCATCACGGGGCGATCGCCCCAGCTCACATGATGTGACTGAGATCGCTGTGAGTGTGTAGTTTTATCACAGATAAACATTCATAGAATCACACAATAATTTTTGTGACTAGCGGATGATTTATATGCAGCTAAAAGCGCTACAAATACCATCAGGGCGATCGACTATGAAAACAATTAACTTTCCTATCAGAAATCCTGGCAATTGTCAAGAAAATCCCCTCGCCTTCGTCAGCGGTGATATCATCCACATTCTTTACCCCAATGGCGAAGTAGAAGCAACAACCGTCGCACAAATCGCTCTGCGCCAAACCAAAAATCCCCTGAACAAATGCCTCGTCTGGGGATGGGTTGACGATTTTTAGTACCAGTTTCAAACAAGAATGCAATTATAGGGAAGCTCCAAACCCTTAATTCATAAGTCATTCCCAATTATTCAAATTTTTAATCTCTTATTTTTAATCTGAAATCTTTAATCTAAAATTGTATAGCAACCGCCACACAGGTTAGGACATAAATAATGTCATGAATAGATCCTATGACCCTTTAGCATAAACGGTTTGATGCTCGTAGTATGTAACTGTCAACTGTCAACTGTCAACTGTCAACTGTCAACTGCTATATAACCCATAAAAAAAGATCGCTTGGAGGCTGTGATGCCAAAAAAAGCGATCGATCTAACTGCTGCTAAGTGCCAGCCACAAATGCAATTTGCTGCTAAAAGAACTAGCAAATTGACTTAAATATCTTGTTCGCTCAATTCGCGAATCATGTAATCAAAAGGCTGATCCAAAAAAGGCCCCACAGACAAGCCAGCAGCTTGCACCTGAGCCTTAACCATCTCCTTCATAATGCTAATCCCCATCACCGTCGGGCCAATGGGAACGCTTAGAGAATTGTAAGTTTCTCGCAAACCTTGCAGCACGCGCTCATCGAGCACGTCGGTACTTCCCGCCACCAGGGCGTAAGTAGCATAGCGCAAGTAGTAGTCCATATCCCGCAGACAAGCCGCGTAACGGCGAGTCGTGTAGGCATTTCCGCCCGGACGGATCAGTTCCGGCTGTTCAGCAAATAGCTGGATACCAGCTTGCTTGACAATTGCCGCAGCATTGCTGTTAATCGCAGCCGCCGCCTGTACCCGTGCCGTGCCGGTTGCAAAATAAGATTTCAACCGATCGATACCATCTCGGTCTAAATACCTACCAGCAACATCATAGTTTTCAATCAGGCTAGTCACTGCATCGCGCATAAGTTTCTCTCCCAAAAATCTTTATCAATACTTTGCTATCTGAGACAGACCGCCTATTGTAGACTACTACAAATCGGCGTTTGATTAAGATTTGAGATAGGATTTTCACGAAGGGTAGTCTATCCGTGGCAAACTGTCGTAAAATTTAGCCGTTTGCCTGGTATCTTCAGCCGAAAAATAATCCACAGGGCAAGAATCTCAAACTGCCCGACCGCAGTGGGCCGCTATTTCAAAATTTTGTAGCCATAGATACAAAATAGTGGATACTGAAGGCCTACGATCGCCCAAACAGTCTGAAATCGGCCGATCGCCAAGACACAACCAATATCAGGAGTAAGTCATGTTCCAGACACCCCAAGAAGCCTTAAACTACATAAAAGAAAATCAAATCCAGATCGTTGACCTAAAGTTCATCGATATGCCGGGGATCTGGCAACACCTTTCCCTGTACCACGACCAAATCGACGAAACCGCATTCACAGACGGCGTACCCTTCGACGGTTCCAGCATTCGGGGCTGGAAAGCCATCAACGAATCAGACATGACGATGGTCATCGATCCGACCACCGCTTGGATGGACCCGTTCATGGCAGAACCGACCATCAGCTTCATTTGCAGCATCAAAGAACCTCGAACCGGCGAACCGTACAGTCGCTGTCCGCGCACCATTGCCCAAAAAGCCATAGACTACTTGCTTTCGACCGGTCTCGGCGATACAGCATTCTTTGGCCCGGAAGCAGAATTCTTTATTTTTGATGACGTTCGCTTCGACCAAACCCAAAATTCCGGCTACTATTACGTAGATTCGATCGAAGGTCGCTGGAATTCCGGCAAAGAAGAAGCAGGCGGCAACCTCGGTTACAAACCGCGTTACAAAGAAGGTTATTTCCCAGTAGCACCAACCGATACCTCTCAAGACATGAGAACGGAAATGCTGCTGACAATGGCAAAATGCGGCGTACCCATCGAAAAACACCACCACGAAGTCGCCACCGGCGGTCAATGCGAACTCGGTTTCCGCTTTGCCACTTTAGTACAAGCCGCCGACTACTTGCTGACTTACAAATACGTCATCAAAAACGTCGGCAAAAAATACGGCAAAACGATCACCTTCATGCCCAAACCGCTGTTTAACGACAACGGTTCCGGGATGCACGTTCACCAGTCGATTTGGAAAGACGGCCAACCTCTATTTGCAGGCGATCAATATGCTGGTTTCAGTCAAATGGGACTGCATTACATCGGCGGCATTCTCAAGCACGCACCGGCACTTTTGGCAATCACCAACCCCACGACCAATTCCTACAAGCGTTTAGTTCCGGGCTTTGAAGCGCCTGTAAACTTAGCTTACTCTCAAGGGAATCGATCGGCATCAGTGCGGATTCCGTTGTCCGGAACCAACCCCAAAGCTAAGCGGTTAGAATTCCGCTGTCCCGATGCCACATCCAACCCCTATTTAGCATTTGCAGCCATGCTGTGCGCCGGCATTGACGGCATCAAGAATCAAATCGATCCGGGCGAACCTTTGGACGTAGATATCTACGACCTTTCCCCTGAAGAATTGAGCAAGATTCCTTCGACTCCCGGTTCCTTGGAAGGCGCTTTAGAAGCTTTAGAAAAAGACCACAGTTTCTTAACTGAAACCGGCGTATTTACCGAAGACTTCATCCAAACCTGGATTTCCTACAAACTCGACAATGAAGTCAACCCGATGCGGTTGCGTCCTCACCCCTACGAGTTTGCTCTCTACTACGACTGTTAGAAAATTAATAATTAAAAATTAAAAGTTAAAACTGGTAATTATACCATTTTTAACCTGTGATTTTTAATTAATAAGAACGCCGCCCTTAAAAGCGGCGTTTTTTTCGAGTTTAGAACTTCTGGATCAACGCCCACACTCTCCCGTTACCCGACACTATCTGGGCAACGCTGTTAGTAGTAGCACCCATTGTAGCCTCAGAGACATCCTCTACAGCCCATTTAGTTGCTTTCTCATCAACAATAAACAAATCGTCAGAGGTAGTGCCTTCCTGAACCCGATATATCTTATTCAAAATGAAACGCTGTCGCGCCTCAGCTTTTGGTATGCCCGTAACTTCATCAGGATCGATAGAGATGGCACTGCCTTCTTTTAATGTACCTTTTGAGTTGCTTAAATTGCGATCGTCCCTTTGAGCAACCCGCACGCCGTGAAGCTGCAAACCAGGGTCAGTCTCAGAGATATTTGAGACAGCAGCTAGCGCCCCACTTCTTTCCAAACCGAGAACCGCTGCAAAAGCCGTCAAAATTAGCAAAAGCTTGAAATGATTCACTGTATTTATGCTCATTTTTTTGTGAGGTGCTGCACTCATTCTAAATTAGCAATTAGCAATTAACAATGACTAAACGATGTCCGATATTTTTGTGATGATCCGCAATCAGAGTAATAATGCTATGACTTCAGTTAACGGCATTGCCTTTGTCACATTACTGACTCAAGAAGGACGACTGCTGGCTGAGGAGACAGTTGACCTGTTTGAGGCAGATGTGAATTTTGATAACCTGAAGCAGGGAAAATATACTGTAGTTGTCAGGCACGAAGGCGTTGAACCTCGATCGGCAACCTGTAGTGTTACAATCACCCATGAAGATAAAGTAATTATGCTGACATTTGTTTACTTGGAGCTAGAACGGGTGCTGCTCCGCATTCAAACTTCAACCGAAGAAAGACTATGACTGTGAAAGTTACTCCGCCAAATTCAATTAAAATGTTTCGCTATCGAGTACATTTCTTGGCAAAAGACCTCTGGAGGGAAAAAAACCCGGTTTGTCGGATGAATCTGGCTTTACAGTTAGCCGATGTGGCGACAACTCTGGCTAGGTTAGAAGTAGAAGAGGCGCGAAAATATCAACAAGAGTCTGCTAGTGTTGAGGCTTCAGACTCGACGGAAACTGAAAAGTTTTGAGTGTATGAGGTTGCTGTCTGTGAGCCCCGCAAGCCTTGCGTTATAGCAGTTTAAAAAAATAACGTAACTGTAGAAAAGCTCCAAACCCTGATAGTCATCAGTCATTTTTAATCTAAAATCTAAAATCTAAAATGGTATGGCTCGCAACTCAAAACTATTGTCATTTGTTGAGCTAGTAAAAAAATTATCTGTATAAAATTGAATCTCCGTGCTAAACAATAACTTTCTGCCTTGCGAGGTAATTGGTTGTCGAAAAAAGTGCGTTACACTTATATAAGTATCTTTACAAAACAACACAAAAGCATGACTGTTGCCTATCCCCGCAAGCTTCGCAACGCAATGGGAGCGCGCGAAATTTTAGCTAATGTAGTGCGCGATCGCGAAATTCACCTGATCACCCTCAACCGCTACCGATTTAGCGAACAGCGCAGTTGCAAAGACCTCACCGACGTGATCGAACAGCTAAACGGGGAACCAGCCGAACTCGTGCGCGACCTTTCTCGGCACATTTCCGACGAAGCGCGGCACGCCATGTGGCTCACCGACTTGCTGGTAGACCTCGGCCAAAATGTGGGAACGCCGCCAGGAGTCTCCTACATTGACGAATTTGAAAGGTTGTATGACAGCGAACAACAAGACCCTACCAAAAACCGCGAAGACTTTGTAATTTCTTCCCTCGCCGCGATTAACGTCACCGAGAAGCGAGGATGCGAGTATTTCGGCGCGCACATCCACGCCCTCAAACAGGCTCCCCAAACCGCAGAAAACATCAAAATCCGCGAAACAATCGAAAAGATTTTTCCAGAAGAAGCTGGTCACGTCCGCTGGGGCAATCGCTGGCTGGCCCAAATCGCCGACAAAAGCCCGGAACACCGCCAAAAGGTGGAACAGGCAAAGCGCAAGTATATGGCGATCGAACAAGCAGCTTTTGAATCAGGAATGGATATCATGCTGGGGGCAGAACTCCGCCGCGTCACCCGCCTCGTGGATATTGCCAACACCATGCCGATGTGGGAACGCCCG
Organism: Microcoleus sp. Pol17C6; assembly: GCF_036701145.1. Classification (NCBI taxonomy): domain Bacteria; kingdom Bacillati; phylum Cyanobacteriota; class Cyanophyceae; order Oscillatoriales; family Microcoleaceae; genus Microcoleus; species Microcoleus sp. Pol17C6. The sequence goes on along the minus strand of NZ_JAUBQH010000006.1, from coordinate 59,056 downwards.
CAATACCTGATGGAACGCTTACCCAGAACCCTGCTGGCCCCGGATCTGCAAATGACTAGAGTCGATGTAGCTCAGCGGGCCTGGAACCGCGACCCGCAGGCATTTGTGGAGAAATTGGTTCCCATGTTCCTCAACGGCTTGAATACCATTGAGAAGAAGCCGGCGACGGCTAAGCCCAAGGCTTAAAAACGATCGCGAACCTGGTTGAAACCGCTTTGCAAGTCAAACTTGCGTCTGCCTCCGCAAACAAGCGAGATATACTGGTTCCTTGGCATAGCCTCGGAACCAGTTATTTAAAATCATAATTTTAAGCTTTAGCAAGTAAACTGATTATTGGAATAGTTTTCCATCTAAATATAATTATGACTACCAGCGAGCCGAACATACAAACAGCTTCCGCAGAAAGCCTCTCAAGTGAAAGTGCGATCGCCTCCGAGCAGGTCGAAAAAGCCACAGCCGTCACCTATGCAGAAGAAATTGAAACTGTCATCGCCAGCATGGCTGTAGACCAAAAAGTGATGGTCGGTCAAAGTGAAGCTGGCGGACATCTTTGGAAGTTTAAGTACGGCAGTGTTGAAGTGTTCGTGCAACTCACCGGCGAAACCGAAGATGATACTTTGACTGTTTGGGCTTTTGTACTGCAGTTGCCAGCGAAGAATGAAGCTCAATTAATGCGGAAAATTCTAGAAATGAATTGGCTGTCTACTTTAGAATCTCATTTTGCCATTGTTGACAATCAAGTTGCCGTAGTATCGACTCGGACGATGGCGGAAATCTCGACCGGGGAAATTTCTCGGGTTATTACTATTGTCGCCACGATCGCCGATGACAACGACGACCTGCTGCAAGCAGAATTCGGTCAGTAGTCATTAGTTAACAGTTAACAGTCAACAACTAACAGTTAACAGTTAACAGTTAACTAATATGCAGGCCCTGCGATCCAAGCAATAGTGATTCCCAGCCCCAAACCGACAAGCACTTGAAAAGGAGTGTGTCCCAGCAACTCTTTCAGGCGAGCCTCATTAAGGTTGTGATCTTCCTCAAAAAACTCGTCAATAATTTGGTTGAGGATGCGAGCTTGCTTGCCTGCTGCTTGGCGGACGCCTGCTGCGTCGTACATCACAATAATTGCAAAGATCGCAGCGATCGCAAAATCCGGACTTTCCCATCCCATCGTTTGTCCCACTCCAGCAGCCAAAGCGCCCACAAAAGACGAGTGAGCGCTGGGCATTCCCCCCGTTGTTACCAAATACCGAAGATTAAACTTGCGATTTTTGACCAACTCGATCGGCAGCTTCAGGATCTGAGCCGCCAGACAAGCGAGCAAAGCAACCACGAGTACATGATTGTTTAATATGCCGCTGCAAATTTCCTGCATAGTGTTTGGTATTTCTAGTTACTGCGGCTGGTAATAAAATCGGCGATCGCCAGCAGCGGTAGAGCTTTGCTCCCAAACACTGCCAATTGAGCCTTAGCATCAGCAACAAGCTGCGAAGCTTGGCGCCGAGACTCCTCAATTCCCCACAAACTCGGATAAGTGACTTTTCCTGCTTGAACATCTTTGCCAGCAGTTTTGCCCAGTTCTTCTTGGGTAGCAGTAATATCCAGAATGTCGTCAATGATCTGGAAAGCCAGCCCAATATTTTGAGCGAAACGAGACAGCCGCTGCAAATCTGCAGCCGAGGCCCCAGCCAGAATTGCCCCACAAACTACGCAAGCCTCTAACAGCGCCCCTGTTTTGTGAGCGTGAATGTAATTCAAAGTTTCCAGCGAAACATCTGTCTTTCCTTCCGATTCCAAATCAACCACTTGACCGCCTACGAGTCCAGCAGCACCCGATGCCCGCGCTAAATGGGCGATCGTCTGCAACACCTGCTGGGGGGGTACGTTCTGAGTTTTAGTGGCGATAAATTCAAAAGCATAGGTCAACAAACCATCGCCAGCCAAAATGGCGATATCCTCGCCGTAGACTTTGTGGTTCGTCAGTTTGCCACGCCGGTAGTCGTCATTGTCCATTGCTGGCAAATCGTCGTGAATCAGCGACATCGTGTGGATCATTTCCAAAGCGCAAGCTGTGGGAATTGCCATAGATGTAGTGCCACCGGCCAGTTCGCAGCTAGCCAGACACAGGATCGGACGCAGGCGCTTGCCCCCCGCTAGCAGCGAGTAGCGCATTGCTTCGTAAATTTTCTCTGGGTAGATGACCGGGAGTGCACTGTCGAGAGCTACCTCGATCGCCTCTTTTCGCTTGACTAGATAAGTAGATAAATCGAAAGAGGATTCCGGTTGGGACGAACCCATTTCTGTTGCCAATACCATCCCTTGCTCTCTTGTACTGAATAGTTACGTGGGATATTGTGAGCCGTTCAGGTCGCATCGTGCCGACTTTTACGGCGGTAGTTGCTCGGACTCCGAGCATCAATTAATCATTCTACGGGTGTTGTTGCACAGAAAATCTTTGAGTTTTGATAACTTTGTCAAATTACCAGTCAATCTAAAATTTACAATCTCAAATCTCAAATCCGCTAATGTGTCTGGCAATTTCCAAAAACTGCTGCACCGCCGCCGTTGGCTCGCTGCGCCAAATCAGAGCGATCGCCACAATGGAGGTTGATTCTGGTAACGCTTTGTAAACAACCCCGCTGCGCTGGAAATTTTGCATCGACGCCGGGACTATCGCCACTCCCATCTCGGCGGCTACCAGACTCACAATGGTTTGCATTTGAATTGCTTCTTGAGCTGCGATCGGGCTAAAACCTGCTTGTTGACAAAGACTGACGATCGCATCGTACAATCCCGGAGCCTGGGAACGCGGAAATAAAATGAACGGTTCCGTGGAAAGTTCGCGTAATTCAAGATGCGTGCGATCGGCCGCCGGATGCGTTTTTGGAAGTGCCACGATCAGGGGTTCTCGAAAAACGATTTCAGAATTTATCCCATCTTCCTCAACCGGAGGGCGCACGAAGCCGATATCAATTTGCCCGAACCGCAGCCGCTGCAACTGTTCGTTTGTCGTCAGTTCGTGCAGTTCCAGCTTAACGGCGGGACACCGAGTGCGAAACGCCTGCAAAATCGCTGGAACCACGTTGTGTGCTGCAGAACTCACAAAGCCGATCGTCAGTTGGCCGAGTTCGCCCCGACTGGTTTGTCGGCCGAGTTGAATTGCTCGATCGACTTGCTGCAGAATTTTCCCAGCCTCCTCGAAAAACACCTGTCCCGCTGCCGTTAAATGCACCGTCCGCTTGGTGCGCTGAAACAGTTGAAACCCCAACTCTGCCTCTAAATGCTGGATTTGTTGGCTCAGCGGTGGTTGGGCAATATGCAGTTTTTCGGCTGCACGAGTGAAATTCAGTTCCTCTGCAACTGCAATGAAATAACGCAAATGCCGAAGTTCCATAGCTCCCCAATCATTGATATTTTAAAAGTATAAGTGGTTAGTTAAACATATATTGGACATTTATGATGGCATTTAATACAGTGATTAATAGGCGAAATTGAGAATTAAACAATGGCTAATTTGAATATCAAAATTAGAGAAGCAGAGCTGGCAGATTTGGAATTAATCGTGGATTTTATTTCCCAAAAAAGCGACTTCGATGGCTCTAAAAACCTGTTGACAGCAACAGCCGATAAATTGCAGCAAACGTTGTTTTGCCAGCCTCCGCTAGTGCGGGTTTTGTTGGCGGAAGTTGCGGGAGAAGCGGTAGGGTTTGCTATGTTTTATGCTTCTTATTCAAGTTTATTGACGCAGCCGTGCCTTTGGCTTGATGATTTATTTGTGCAAGCTCCTATGCGCGGTATGGGAATCGGTACAGCGCTGTTAAAATATTTGGCACAAATTGCTGAGTCTACAAATTGCGGGCGTATGGAATGGACTGTTAATACTGGCAATGCGCCGGGAATTGCTTTTTATGAAAAGCAGGGAGCGCGCATTTTGGAAAATATTATGGTTTGCCGAATCGAGGGAAGTGCGATAGCCCAACTAGCCAAGAAATAAGTTGGTTGGTTTTGTGAAGAAGGATTTTTTTTAATTAACCGCAGAGACGCAGAGAACACAGAGAAAGAGAAGAAAGGTTCAGGGTAGTTATCATGGCACAAGATTCTTGGAATACAAGTCTTTACGAACAACAGCACGCTTTTGTGTGGCAGTACGGCGAATCGCTTTTGGAGTTACTCGTTCCTCAATCTGGAGAACGTATTCTAGATTTGGGCTGCGGTACGGGACAGTTAACTGAAAAGATTGCTCAAAGTGGTGCTTTGGTGCAAGGTATTGATTCATCTTTGTCGATGATTTCCACGGCAAAAGTTAACTATCCTCACATCAAGTTCGATACAGCGGATGCGAGGAATTTTAAAGTAGAAGAGCCGTTAGATGCTGTGTTTTCTAATGCGGTTTTGCATTGGATTAAACAGCCGGATGCTGGGATTAATTGTGTGGAAAAAGCGCTGAAGCCGGGAGGGCGTTTTGTTGCTGAGTTTGGCGGTAAGGGGAACGTGGGGGCGATCGTCCGCGCACTTTTGAGTGTTTTGTCAGAAATTGGCTGCCAGGAGCCTGAAGCGCTTAATCCTTGGTATTTTCCGAGTATTGGCGAGTATGCTGGGCTTTTGGAAAAGCAGGGATTTGAGGTTAGTTATGCCGTTTTGTTCGATCGCCCGACTTCCCTAGAAGACGGCAGCGCGGGTATGGTAAATTGGATTGAAATGTTTGCTGGCGAGTTTTTGTCGGGGTTGTCTGATGATGTGCGATCGCACGTAATTAACCAAGTTGCAGAGCGTTTGCGGCCGACGCTGTACCGCGATGGTAATTGGATTGCAGATTATCGCCGAATTCGCGTTGTTGCTGTCAAAAATTCCTATTGACAAATATAAGGCTACAAATCTCCCCGATTTGTAGCCTTCGTCCACTCAGTATGCCCATCGCGCCGCACGCTAGTCCCAGCAGTTATTTTCTTTTCCTATTGTAACTGCGCTTTTGTGTAGAGCCCCATCAATTCTCCCCTGCCAAAAACTTACTAATCAGGCTTTTTGGATGTTGAATTTTACAGCCATATTTGTACGGGTAAGCCTATCCAATAAAAAATATTGTTGCCATGATACTTAGCCTCAACCAAAATAGACTTTTTCTTAATAAATAAGAATCTAATCTGGCGCTTCCATAGGGAGCAGGAAGCAAAAACTAACTAACACTTAAAAACATACATAACAAATACTACAAAAGTTACGCTCAAAGCGTTTAGCCCTTCTCGCCAGTGCGACCAATTTCCCGCAGCAAACTGCCCCGCTAGCCATTTGTAAATTTGCTGATAGCGAAAAACTCGATCGGGAAAATGTGCGATCGTAAATTCGTATCCGCAAACACCGCAACAACTCGGTTTCATGGATCAACCGGGTTGCTAAATACAGACCTTAGTTTAAATCTGTTCTTCCCCTTGATTAAAACGCTGAATTCCGTGATTTTCCTCGACTTGCAAAATAGCATCATTGGGAATATTGAGGATGCCTGTAAATGAATTTTGGCTTACTTTCAAAGCTTTTTCCTTATTTTTGTGTTCGGCAAGTTCGCGCTGTAAATTGTCAATAATCTGTTGAAACCGGGCAGATTGTCTCAGCATTTCTTGTTCGGAAAAGTCCAGCAATTGCATCAGAGTAGCCACTTGATATTCCAGTAATTGGGTTTCGCAATTATTGTTATTTGTAACAAAGGTGGTAGGCTTTTCTGAATATTCAAAAACACTCTTTTCGTCGGGGAGGGACAATGCTGTTTTGACACTAAGTGCCAAATTTTTAAACATTTCAGCCCTGCTTTGGGGAATTTTAACTTTCAGGAACATCATTACCGCAAACAAACTTCCTGACGGCAGAAGTCCCCCAAATCCCAAGACAGACTTGACCTGGTAGGGGATAATTAAAGAATTTTGCTCAGGAATAAAGGGGCTGCCTTTTGCCTCTGATACATAAAAAATATTTAATATTGCCGGCTCTAATTGCAGGAACCTTTCTGGCTCAATTCCGAGGAATGTAGGAATGTCTAAACCAAACTGCCGGATTATTTCCGAAATCGCCGGCATTTGAGCCACTAATTTTGTGCAAACTAATGGAATAGCTGTATTTTGTGCTGCTGTGTGCCGAGAATTCCACTGCGGTTCTGTGCCTGCGGCTGCTAGCAGAGTCCAACATTTCATGTCGGCGGCTGGGGAATTGCCCTTCATCAAGCGGCGGGCGGATTGTTGCAATGAGTCTTCTAATTCCCCGTAGGGATGAGTTTTGAACAAACGCACTAAGGCACAGGTATTTTCTCCTGTTTGCGAATCGCAAAAATGTTGGTAAATATAGTTAACAATCTTCTGGCTGGTGGCTTCCATACTAGCAGTATTTCTACCTAAGTGGCGCAGGACTAAGCTGCATTTAGCCATATCTTGCGGGGTAAATAAGGTAATATCGTACATTAAAAAATGCTCTCCAAGAGCTCAAACACTCTTGTTCATTTATCGTTAAGGCCGCTACGGCATCCGGAATCCTACTGAGAGTTTTGAACAAAGTGTTAGTGAAAATATGTAGAAAATTAGCCCGCCAAATGCAGCGCTTGTAGGGCAGGATACAGAAATTAAGATTAAAGCAAAAAAAATCTATTTCCTAGGGTAGGCGACAAGGACAGAAAAGCCGATGTAGGATTCTTAAAAAGATTTTTAATGACCACTCTCCCAAAGAAATTAAAGAAACGGAGTTTTTCACCGGATATGCCTCGCGTTTTACAGGGCATTTTCGTAGATAAAAGTCGGTTTCTGGGTAAGCCATATTCACCGAACTCCTAGAAACTTAAGCTGCAATTTTTGTGGCGGGCGATCGCACGCCGATTAATCAAAAATTGGTAAAATTTCGGCAGTCTTGGACGCAGAAACCGGGTTTGCTTACAGAGAAAAAACCCGGTTTCCTGGGTATTGGTAAGTAGATGGTGTGTTCAAAACTTTTAACCACCCCAAAAAAACTCTACTCAGCAGGTTGAGACTTTGCTTCCAGGGCATCTTTAGCAGACAATCCCTGATCTTGAACGCCAAAATACCACAAACTAGCAGCAGCTTCGGCGCGAGTCACCGATTTCTTCGGCTGAAACAGAGTAGTAAAACCAAAAACGCGGCGAATATTCGCCAAGTCTCCATTGTTAAAATCAGCTAAAACTGCCCGCGACGCCTGGGAATCAATCTTAGAAGCATCTTGAAAACCCCACTTTTCTTTCACTCCGTCAATGTTAGCTGTCGGTAAAACTTGACGACTATCTAAAGGTACTTTCCAGAGAATCATTGTTTCGCGAGTTAAAGGTGCATCCGGGCGAAATTTCACATCTTTACTTTCACCCGAAAGCGAACTCGGAATTACACCGGCTTCTGCTAAACCTTGAATTGCTGAAAAATCCGGGTCTGTTTTGGGTACGTCAGAAAAGGCTGGTTCGCTAGAGTCTACAGCTAATCTAATTTGTTTGGCTTGACGGCTAGCATAAATCTGATTGTTAGCTGCTACTAACCAGCGCGCGTATTCGCGGCGAGTGATAATTTTGTTGGGTTTGGGCAAAGTGCTGGCTGTTTCTAAATTAGCACCTTCTGTCGATCGCACTTTCAGCACTTCCAACTGACTTAAATCAGCTACATACTGCCGCAACTGTTGAGGAATTTGGGTGTCTAGTTGGCTAACTTGTGCTGATTTTGGCGAGGCGGAGGGCGTTGGAGTAGTTCCCTCTGAATTAGATGGAGTTGGTGAAGCGGTTGGAGATGCGCTAGACTCGGAATTGTTAGGTTGGGGACTGGTGGCAATTTCGGGGCTTTCTTTGCTGTAGTCGATCGCAAATTCTGTAGAACCTCCTACTTTCTGAGTAGGAGAAAGCGACACTGTTACCCGTAAATTATCTCGCGTTGCTACCAAAGAACCTTGTCCCTCGGCGGTGGGGCGGCTGACTATTTCCCAGTTGCGACGCCCAAACTCTGTGGAGTAAAAGTTCTGAATCGAATTAACAGGATCAGTGCTTTCCCAGCGCAGCCTCACATTTTTTTGCGACGGATCGGTTTGCCCACCAACTTCGATTAACTCAGCATTAGGATAGAGTGGAATCTCTGTCGGGAAATCGGGAGGAAGTTTGGCGCTAGAGTTTGTCTCAATTGCTGTCGCTGGTGGGGGGGAAGAGAAAACTACTGGATTTTGTTTTAATTTCGGATCGGCGGCTAAAGATTCTTCGAGTGCCTTGCTGTTGGGGCTGTTTGCACAACCTGTGACAGCAGCAAGCAGACACACAGCCAGCCAAGTATTTACAGTAGCGAGTATATTGGTTTTATTGGTTTTATTGGTTTTAGATCGTCCTTGAGAGTTGCCTCGCCGTTGAGTAAATATAATATTGAGCATAAATCCCCCCTTTGCGGATATATTTCTAGGCTAGCGCAGATCGATCGGGCATATATAATTTTTACCCAAATGAAATTTCTGTATTTACTTCTAGTTACTGCTACATTACTTTCATACCCGGTCAAGTTTGCCCGTCCCGCTGCATCTCAACCAGCCCCGCTGCGGGCAGAAATTCAGACGCCAGAGTGGCAGCCATTTTGCTCAGCGATGGGTCAGTTTGCGATCGATATGCCGGGAAATCCCAAAATTAATTCCGAAATTTTTTCCAATCAAATTATTGCTCATACATACAGATCGAACTTAAAAAACAAAGAAACTTATTTGCTTCAATACTTTGACCTAGATTTTCGTCTGACTAACAATAATATCAATAATATCAGAATAACTTTAAATAATGCCGTAGATTTTTTCGTCGTGGCAGCGAATGCTAAAGTCTTGCAAGTGCGGGATATTTCCCTCGGAGGCTATCCGGGAAAAGAGTTTGAGTTTCAGCCGCTTTCCCCCACAGAACCTGTAGGTGTGGGCCAAGTTTTTTTGGTGGAAACGCGCGTTTACGGGCTGGTTGCCACTACCCCTGAAGCAGAAAATGCTCAAAAATTTCTCGACTCTTTTCGTTTGTTTTGAAGCCGGAGGTTCGGCAACGAGCAGTGTATGGGATTAACGGATTTAATGGATGGATGTTGAGGGAAGAAGTCCCAGGTTCGAGGAGCAAGGGAAAAATTAGTTGGGAGTGGCATTGAATTTATTAATAAAGCTTACCCTTTTAAACTGGGTTTATAGGAAAATATTGGCTTTGGCAACGAAAAATGGCTCCATCTACCGGGTTTCTGAGGAATAATGCGGTCAGAACTCATTAAGTTAAATGTGACTTAATACCTTATTTTGTTTTTTGTACTCTATCTAACGGCATAGATAAATTTTACACCCGTGGAGCGATGTAGATACTTCCTCAAGTTTATATATTTGATATAAGGATTTTTAAATCGCAGAAAGCACAAGTAAAGATGCTCTCTTGCTCCATCTGGCTCCCCTCTGGCTCAACGAAGTCAGGGAAGTCAGGCTCATCGAAAGCTTACCCGGAGGGTATTAACATATTATGAACAAACTAACACCCATTCTCCTCAGCGGCATCCTATTATTTGGAGCTGCTTGCAGCGAGGGGGCTAAAACTAGCGCTGATGCTCCTAATTCTACCACAGAAAATACCACCAGCCCCCCCCCAGCGGACACAGTTCAAAAAACTCAGGGTGACGCAACGAGCGATATTCGCAAAAACCAAGCAAATTCTGATATCAGGGCCAGAGAACAGCGCAACAATGTGACGGGTGGCGATGCCATAAGAGCTGATGGGGACCTCCAAAGTGAAGTGCGCTCCAAGTTAGAAGTAAACATCACGAAAGGTCAGCTAACTGTTGACGCAAAAGATGGGCTTGTCACCGTAGGTGGCACAGTTCCAAATCAAACTGATTTAGCTAAAATTGAGCCACTAGCTAAAGAGATTAAGGGTGTCAAACAGGTGAATGTTACTGCTGTTGTCGCCCCCGCTGCACCCGCATCGCCTAGCAGCAATCAATAAATTAGCAGGAAGAAGTCCGAGGCAAAGAAGGGAAAAGGATGTAGTTATCTAGGAGAGAAGTCTGAGGGAAGAGGGTAAAGTTTGGCATTGTAAGATTGCTTTGGGAGCGGATCGCAACGCTGAGGTGACTCTCTTGGGAGAGCGGGGTTTTAAGTTAAAGAGTGTAAATTGAATTTAAAATTAACGCACTCAAAACTCGCGTAATACCTGCAACTTCCCCTTCCCAATTTCAGATTTTTCAGCCCGGATAATTAGTGGGAAACCAACCTGAAGATAGAGCGGAAAGTTATTCCCAGCGACCGATGAAAATTGTTGGAAAAAATGACTAAATGTGATTGATGGCAGAGCATAAATTCTGTGGTTGTGTAAAAGTAGTATATTTTCGAGGAGAAAAAAAATGGCTTTAGGTCAACACAAGCGAGCTGTAGGAGCATTTTCTAATTACCGAGATACGGAACTAGCCCTGATGGAGCTGCAAAGTACCGGGTTTCCGATGAATAAAGTTTCGGTAGTTGGGGAAAATCTCGATCGCAGCGAAATTGCGGGCGCTAGCACTGGTACTGGTAAGGGTACGGACGACAAAGTGGGCGGCGGCGCAAAAGCAGGCGCGACAGCGGGAGTCGTGACGGGCGGTTTGATTGGGTTACTCGGAAGCATTGGAGCGCTGGCGATTCCGGGAGTTGGCCCGGTGATGGCGGGGGGTGCGATCGCAACTCTGCTGGCAGATACTGTAGTCGGTGGCGCGATTGGGGCAGCAGCAGGCGGGTTGGTTGGCGGTTTGGTCGGCTTGGGAGTTCCCGAAGCAAAAGCTAAAGCTTATAACGATCGCGTCTCGCGCGGAGAATATTTGGTATTCGTCGAAGGAACAGATGCCGAACTTGCCACAGCCGAAGGAATTATGAACGTGCGGGGCATTCAGGATTGGGGCATTTACGATGTGCCTGCAGACACCGGCCGCAGAGCTTCGGGTCGCCAGAAGCGCGCCGTGGGAGTGTTTTCAACCCGCCGCGAGACGGAACACGCACTGGGAGAACTGAGAACTGCCGGTTTCGACATGAATCGGGTTTCAGTCATCGCTAAGGATGCGGAGTCTAAAGGCGACATCGCAGGCATTGACGTGCACGACAGCGCGGACAATAAATCTGATGAAGGAGCCACAAAGGGCGCACTCACAGGTGGTACTTTGGGCGGTTTGACAGGCTTGTTGGTAGGTCTGGGCCTAGTGGCAATTCCGGGAATCGGGCCGATTATGCTGGCAGGAGCCTCAGCTACGGCGATCGCCACTACACTCGCCGGTACGGCTTTGGGTGCGGCAGCAGGCGGCTTGATCGGAGCTTTAGTCGGTATGGGAATTCCCGAAGAGGAAGCTAGAGCATACAACGATCGCGTGGCGAGAGGAGATTACTTGGTACTGGTTGACGGCAGCGAAGCAGAAGTCGCTAGAGCTGAAACCATCCTGAGCCGGGGAGGCATTCAGCATTGGAACACCTACGACTATAATCCCAGCGTCGATAGTGCTCGGGCTGATTACGGCGCTCCTGGGGCTCCGGGCGTTGATACTACCGCTGATATTTACGACCCCAATCAGGGCGTTACCCACCACCCTCGGGTTTAATACTTCAGACTTTGTTTGGGGATGGTTTCTACTTCCTGCAAAGTAGTCGCACTCGCGCACTCGGATTGTGGAAAGTGATCCAACCCACAGAGGCGAGCTAGCGGTTTTACGCTTCGTCGGTAAAATTATCTCAAAAGTCGGCTTTTTCTCTGAAAGCCGGCTTTTGTTTTGTTCTGGAAACTTAAAAAAGCTACCTGTCAAAAGTTTAATTTTGATTAGGGGTTCAATCAGTGAGCTGGGCTTTGCGCCCGAGGATCGATCGGCTCCCTGAAATTTTACAGCAGAAATTCGCAGCGGTTTTTTAGTCTGTAACACTCACTACTGCTAGATTTTAAACCTCGCAGTATTATCAAATTTAATGACCTAAATTACCACAGATATTGCCCAGTTAGTCAAAGAGCGACTATCTTTAATTATGGGTAGCTAATTTGAGCAACTTATACACGTGAAGTAGCCAGTCCCGCGCGCCGAGTATGGCCTGCAGTGGTCGGCAACTATTAGAATAATATTGTCGTCGCCTTCCCGCAAGACTTAGGCTGGTCATTGCTTGGCTGTAGCAGCTCAATTGCTGTTGGCAAGACCTGCGGCATAAATACAGTTTTTCTGGGAATGTCTCAGGGAAGCATTTGAGAAGCCCAGGAACAGCTTTTATGTCCGGGAGCGCGTCTGGTGTCGAGTGTTCTGTAAATTAGAACCGCAAGCGCTCATGGATCGAGAAAACATTAACAGCAAGCACAGCAGCGCGAGAATACGGGAACGACTCGCGATCCATTTTTTCGCGCCATCTCAGGCTCAGCACAGCGTATTGCTTGCTTCGCCGACGACTCGCTTAGCACTCCGAGGGAAACAGCCTTCCTGTTGGTTTTCACTGGCACGGAGCACAGTGGGGGGAGATGACACTAGCTGAGCTGGCCTGGGGCTGCCGTCCGGGTTACTCGAAGGTAGAAAGCACTTATTTAGAAGGCATTAGGGGTTGAAGCTCCGATATCTTCTTTCTTGATTGCACTCATAAATTCGATCGCCTGTACTGGCAAATTTTCGGGTGAGAAGGCGACGCGGATGCCACCCGCAATACCCCAAATATTCGATCGACTTTGACAAGATCGATCGACAACTTCTCGGTATTTTGGTAAAGAGTTAGCAGGTAATATTTAGTGGTTAGCAGTTAGTATAAATCCCACTAACCATTAACAACTAATATCAACCGCCAACTAATTACTAGCAAAATAATACTTACAGGACTTACATGTGGCGAGAAACGCGGTTTTTTTCATAACTTCCGCGCTAGCAAACCTCAGATCATACCAGAACCAGGTTTATTTTGGTAAATTATAACTACGAGAGTAGGGTGATGGTAAGAATCCAGCAGTTTCGACAATTGTTAATGTGGCAGTATTAGTTTAAAAAACTGACTGGCAAACACGATAGTACAAACTTTCACACAACATAGAACATCGAGAAATTAAGGAAACTCACTCAATTTTTTTATGAATTTCACTGAACTTTTAAGTGCCGATGAACTTTTAATTAGACATAGAAACGGGGAACGAGATTTTCGAGGGGCTAACCTCATTGCAGCTCATTTGAGTGAAGCTAATCTCAGTCGAACAAATTTGAGCAACGCTAATTTGAAAGGTGCCAACTTAATTAGAAGCAAACTGATTGGAGCTAATTTAAACGCCGCCGACTTGAGCGGGGCTAATTTGTCTAAGGCGAAATTAATTGAAGCTAACCTCGGGAGTTCTAGTTTAACTGGAACTGTGGCGATCTCCGCAGATTTTAGCGGGGCAAATCTCAGCGGAGCAATATTGTCTCAGGCTGACTTGAGCAAAGCTGTGATGACGGGAGCGAGTTTAGTAGGAGCTTGTTTGCTAAGTGGCTCAAAACTAACTGAGGCTAATTTGAGCGGGGCGACGCTGAGCCGAGCAATTATGAGCGGGGTTGACTTAAGTAGAGCAAATCTGACGAGAGCGATTCTCAGCGAGGTAGATTTGACCGGAGCGAACCTGAGCGGAGCAACTTTAACTCGGGCTTATCTCAATCGCGGAAATCTCAGCGGCGTCAATTTGGTTGGGGCCTCTTTGAGCGAAGCAAGTCTGCGGGAGGCTTCTATTAGCGCTGCTAATTTGAGCGGTGCTGACTTGAGCGGTGCTGACTTGCAATCGGCCAATCTAAATGGCTCTAATTTGAGCGGTGCCGACTTGCAGGGAGCTAATTTGAGTAAAGCTAATTTAAATGGTTTGATTCTGCACAATGCGGATTTGAGGGCTGCGAATTTGAACAAAGCTTCTTTGCGGGGAGCTAACTTGAGCGGTGCGAATTTGGCAGGTGCTAGCTTGCTGGAAGCGGATTTGCGGGGGGCGAATTTGAGTCACGCCAATTTGTCGGGAGCGGGTTTGCTGCTAAGTTCTCTGACAGGGGCGAATTTGACAGGAACTAATTTGTCCGAGGCTAATTTGATTGGGGCGAGCTTGAATGTTGATAATTTGAATGAAGCAGCTTTGGGCGGGGCGATTTTGCCGAATGGAGCTACTCACAGCCGGGATTGATAAGTTGATTAAGGGAAAATAATTTTGAGTTTTAAGTTAAATAATCTTTAATTTAAAACTCAAAACTTTTGACAATAAAGAATTCAGGACTCAGGAGTCAGAATTCAGTTATCGTTTGTGGGTGGCGGGTTTAATACATTGTCTGCGATCGACAATCTATTAAAATTCGGACTCAGCTATGCAGTCTCAGAGGTAATTTCAGCATTGCTTTGACTAACTCATTCGCTTCGACACGTTTTGCAACAAGATGTTGAAACCCAGCAGCAAGAGCTTGTTTCTGATTAAAGTCTCCAGCATAAGCAGTCTGGGCGATAGCCGTGCTGTTCCACAATTTGACGCGCGATCGCCAGCCCCAATCCCAAACCCCTAAATTTACGAGCATAGCCGTCCATCTGTGGCATTTCGATATCATATCAATTCCGCCGCGGCCAGAACGATCGAGCTTTGGTTTTTTAGCCACCAAGGAAAACAAGAGATCGCTTTAATCAAAGAAGGTTGTTTGATTCAGAACAAGGCAGCGCTGAAATAACCAGAATTCGATTAGTAGCCTGTGCCTGTGAGACAGTTTGAGGGAGCATCTCAATATTTGTAAAAACACTTCTTCTGGCTCCTTCGTTCTTCCTCCTCCCTCCTTCTTTCTGACTCTTTCCTACTGGCTCCTGGCTCCTGACTCCCAACTTCAATTTATAGCTTGGCTGCAAAAGTTGAGATCCTCCCCAGTTTTGCCCCAGCATACCGTCAGCGGTTGGTGATGCGTACTTCTCCTAATCTTCATCTTTCTTTGTGAAAGATACTTGCAAAATTTTTGACATCGTGCTAACGTTAAAAGGTTTGAGACTTAACATCAATAGAGGTAAAACCCCGCAGAATGAAACAATTGGGAACCCATCTGGTCGCTGATGCTTGGCAGTCTCCTGGAGACCTGCTCAACGATCCTGAACGTATCCGCCGCGCTATTCTCGATGCGATCGAAGCCGGAGGAGCTACTCTCATCGATTTGTGCGTACACCAGTTTAGTCCTCACGGAGTGACAGCTACTGCTACTTTGGCAGAGTCTCATATAGCGATCCATACTTGGCCTGAACACGGTTATTTTGCTGCAGACTTATTTTTCTGCGGAGCCGGCGACCCTCACCGAGCCATGAAGGTGCTACAGACAGCTTTGGAAGCTAAACAGGTAAAACTCACTGAGTTCACGCGCGGTTTCGAGCCTGGGGTGGGAATCGTAGGTTCTGCTTGTGAAGAGCAGTATGCCCCTCGTTCAGTAGAAACGATTGCTGCCAGAGGATGATGGCCAATTAGCGTAACTTTGAACAATTTATGCTAGGTTTTGTTTAAAATCCCACGGCTGGAGTCGTGGGATTCTTGTTGGAATTTACTTTTTCATTAATAAAGGGCGGACAACTAAATAACCTGCACCGAAAGCTGCAATCACAATCAGAAAAATTGCGATCGCCAACCACAATCCACTTAAATCTGAGGTTTTTTTGAGTTGAGGTCGGACACGGTAAGGAGTTTCCTGCACCTCTGTAAATAATTTTTGGGGAAGTGGCTGCGGTATCGAGGCGGGTGTTGACTCCGGTTCCGGTAGTGGGAAGGGGAAAGCCACTGTCTGAGGTGGTTGAGGTATGGCAGAGTTAGTCTGCGAGGTTACAGGTGGTGGGGGCGGAGGTTGAACGCTGAAATTGAATTTGACTGACGGCATTTGAGGCATCCCTGTCTGGGTGACGCTCTGAGCCGAGTTGACTACTTGCTGTAACTGTTGGGATACTTGAACTACTGTTTCTACTTCTCGCCGTAGTTGTTGATTTTGTTGGACTAATTGCTGATTGTGGGTTTTGAGGGAGTCCACCATCGCTTGGGCTGCTTGCAGCTCTGCCGTGACTTCTCGATAGAGGGAAATTGGTACTGATGGAGAGTAACTATTTGAGTTTTCAGGGGAAGTATTGTCAGATAAGGTAGTATTTTGCATAATTGTAGATGGCGAGGGTGAACTTGTTTTAGTTTAGCCTGAGAGTATTTGCAATTAGATCGATCGCAACACAATTCGTCAAGATATTTGTTACAGATATTGAAGGTAAATTTAATTTAATGTTACAAGTTTTTAGTCAATGGCTATGAACAACTACGCACCGGAACAAACTATGTCGCAAAAGTCAAGCACCGAGGAAATGAAATACGGCGAACGCCAGATTTTGGAAGGGGAGTTAATTACTTTCCCGAATCCGCGAGTCGGGCGGCGCTACTCGATTAACATTACGTTGCCGGAGTTTACTTGCAAGTGCCCATTTTCTGGCTATCCAGATTTTGCGACAATTCACGTTACTTACGTGCCAGACGAGCGGGTAGTAGAGTTAAAGGCGCTGAAACTTTACGTTAACAGTTATCGCGATCGCTACATTTCTCACGAAGAATCGATCAATCAAATTTTAGACGATTTTGTGGCAGCTTGCGCGCCGCTGGAAGCGACGATTAAGGGCGATTTTTCGCCGCGGGGGAACGTCCACACCGTGATTGAGGTGCGGCACCAGAAATAGCAGGTATAGCCCAATCAAATTAGAATTTTTAACCTCACTCACAGAAACCGGGTTTTTTGTTCGTTATCGTAGGGTGGGCAGCGTTAGCTTTGAGAGGATTAAGTTGAGCTAGAGCGTGTCACTTGCCCACCCTATCATCCGAGCGGGCTAAAATAAGTCTTGTAGAAACGATTTAAAGTTAGAACAATGCAATCTCATCCAAGCTCTAGAACAGGAAGAATTGGTATAGCTGGCACACAACTAATTTTTGAAAGATTAGGCTGTATTTTTCGCGAACAACCGATAGAAGATTATGGGATCGATGCCCATGTTGAATTTATTGAAAATGGTCAAGCAACAGGAAAGTTAATTGCCGTGCAAATCAAATCAGGAGATAGCTGGTTTAAAGAAAAAAATGGGAATAATATCATTTTTCGCGGCAATAACGAGCATTTAGAATATTGGCAAAATCACTCCCTACCTGTCATTGTTGTTTTGTATAAAGACAGCGAAAATAGTGCCTATTGGCAGGCAGTCAACAATAATACTATTCAAAGAACCCAAAAAGGGTGGAAATTATTAATGTCGCTCGAACGAAAAGTTGACTCTCATGCTCTCGAACAACTCAAAAAGTTGAGCCAAAAAATAATTTCTGCCCGTGAATATACGGAATTATCTTTACAAGATGTGAGTCATTCCCAGGCAAAAAGATATTCTGCGAAGATACTTTTGAACCGAGAATTCACGAAGGATGATATTATTCTAGTCATCAAAGACGTTACTAATAGATTAAAAAATAGAGCATATTATAGAAACAAACAACTTGAAAAACGATGGCAAAACAAAGAAGCTCACGTAATTTGGCTTTATTTGTATTTGTCGCCAGAAGATTACCACAACAGAGCAAATTGGATTTGCATGACTCAATGGATTAGTAAAAAATTGTCTCCTGAATTTGTACCCCTACAGCTAGATGGAGAAACAATTGATGGAGATATAGTTGTAAAATGGAATGAAAACTGTCAAGAAATATCTAGGATAAGCAGATTGTATGAGTTACCGAAGGAAAAATTCTTAGATTTAATGATGAAACTTGCAGATCCAATTATGGAGATTGTCACTCAGATCGAAAATGTAATCAATCAATATAACTCAGGAGAAATAGATGAGGCAAGATACATGAGTTTGATGTCAAATTTTGAGTCAAAAGTCACAAAACTTTATTTTGAGGCAACTAATATAGGTTCAGCACCTATAGAATGTAGAGATCTGAGTCAGCAATTTCAAAATTTGGCAGCAATTACCCATAACCTTGTTTTACCATTTTCCGATCGTGGCTTAAAAACTTGGGACCAAGCAGCGAGAAAAAACTTAGTGCAGATGTATTTGAGGGATTATCATAAAGAGTTACAGAAATTCGATTTCGAGTTTGAAAAAATAAATTAGCCTTGTAGGATGCATAACACAAAGCTACGCATCGGCGAGCTGTGTGTCATAATTTCACTATATAGCCTTTCTCAGTAGCATAATTTGTAAGGTGCGCCTAGCGCACCCTACGGTTAGCTTTGACTTGCAACAGAAGTCGGGGCGATTCCCTACGGGATAGCTTCGCTTAACGCACTTTTTTCCTCTGCTGTTTTCGATTCGGCCAACTTGTCTAAAATCTCCACAACTTCTCTTTCAAAAGTCACCTGAGCGCGATTAGTGCGCCCGCCGACGTATAGTTTGCCGTTTTTTTCCAAAGCCCAAATCTGCGAGTGAGACAGATAGCTCATCAGCACGCTAAGCATCAACAACCCGAAGCCAGTATAAACGATCGGAATTCCTGGATCGGCTTTAATTTGCAATCCCGTACTGCCTACAACTTCGTCAATTGTCAGCATCACTCCGTTAACTTCTACGGCTGTGCCGGCGCGAACAGTAGTTAACAATTTGCCATCCGTACCGTACACTAACATCGTTCCTTGCAAGTCTTTTGCTAGCAGAGAAACTCCCGCACTCAAATCGGGTTTTGTGGGAATCCAAGCACCCCAAATTCGGCCTTTACCTTGAGTATCTAGCTGAGCCATTGGCAATTGTAAAACCGGGCTTTTGTTGAGGCGAACTCGCACCGCCGCTATTGCCCAATCTGCTTGATAAAATGTGACTCCCCGGTATCTGAGGGGCTCGTTAACGTGAATGGTTTTGCGATCGACTTCTTGGCCTGTTTTGTCCAAAACTGACAGGTCAGAGTAAAATTGATCGATCCCGCCCTCGGGAGTATAATCAATCCAGAACCGATTAACTCGCATCGACCAATCCTTCGGTATTTGCGGCCCGGCCCAAGGCCCCGCATCCAAGATATTCTGCACCTGAAATGTTTCGCCGCTGGGAACAATTTCTTGACCGAGAAATCCCGTCATTGCGCCCCATATCGACCCAGCTAAAATAATTAGCATACTGGCGTGAACAATAATCGGGCCGACTTTGCCAATTATTCCCTTGCGAGCATAAACTTTTTCGCCTTCTCGAAATATGCGGTAGTTTTTTTGCTGCAAGAGTGGTTCTAATGAAGTTAAAGCAACTGTTTCTAATTCCGCACTCAGAGCTAATTTTTCAAACTGCTTTGGTTCTTCATAAAATTTCCAGCGGCGGGCGGCTTTTAATGCGGGAAATTGTCGGGTAAATGTACAAGCTGTTAAGCTGCTGCCGAACAAAATTAAGATTGACAAAAACCACCAAGTGCGGTATACGTGGTCAAGTCCTGCAATTAGCACAACTTTCCAAGTTAGGAAGCCGAACAAAGCGGGGTGTTCTGGATAGTTAGATTGGTAAAAGGGTACTGATTGACCTTGTTCGATGACGGTGCCGGAAATGCTGAAAAATGCGATCGTCAGCAGCAAGATAATTGCTAGCCGCAAATCTGCTAGCACCGGCAAGATTTCTCGCTTGAAAAACCTTTGAGGGGCAGTCGCCCAGTTTGATAGTTTAGATAGAAATACTTCTTTTGATGTCATTGGTAATTATGAAGGAAGTTCGGCAACGGATTTTGTAACGGATGGAAGGAAGTTCGGCAACGGATTGTGTAACGAATGTAACGGATGGAAGAAGGGAGAAGGAAGAAAAAGGAGGGAAAAACAACAGATAAAAAATATTATTATTTTTATTGAGAAAGTCTCAATCAATTTTGAAGTCTTTCTCTTTTATTTCTTCCTTCGTGTTCTTCCCGTCTGCGCGGTTCGTTAAATAAAAACTTAATTCACGCATTCCGTAGTGATTGCTATATCTCTAAATAAGGACTGAAGTCCTTACTACAAGCATTACGCGGGAAGGATTCGGGAAAGCAGAGAGAAAACGCCAAATCCTACTAGCAAAACGCCGCTAACAGGCGTAATCCAACTCGACCACCGACGTAATTCTAACAACTTTTTAATGCTGGCAGTAAAAGTACCTGCTATAATCAGCGGAGCGACGTAGCCAGCAGCATAAAACAGCAGCAACACACCACCTAAAACTGTATCTCCCGTTTTGGAAACCCAAGCTAAGAGTGTAGCTAAAACCGGCGTGCTGCAGGGAGACGCTACTAAACCAAAAGTTAAGCCCAATAAGTACGATCGCACGCCCGCCGGTAAATCTTTCGGCACCCACCCCACAGCGTCGAAAGACGGCATTTGTAAGGGTAAAGCTTCGAGTAAATTCAGCCCCATTAGAATAGCAATAATGCTGACAAGAATCGGTAAACCCAGGCCAATTTTCCCATAAACTTGTCCGGCAAATGATGCTACAATACCCAAACCCGCCAGGGTGGTGGCTAATCCCAGGGAAAACCACGCAGACTGGGCGGCGGCTTGCAGGCGGCTTTTTGCTTCGTATCCGCCGATGTAGCCGATCGTGATCGGCAACATTGAAAGCATACAGGGCGTTAAGCTCGTTAGCAACCCTGCCAGAAAGATGACTCCGACGCTGACTAGACTGAGGTTTGTCAGTTGAGTATTTACTAAATTATTAGCAAATTGTGCGAGTTCGTAAAGTTGAGTTTGCAGGGTTTCCATCAGTCGATTTTAGATTTTAGATTCTAGATTTTAGATTGACTCCACAGCCGATCGATTTTAGATTTTAAATTTTAGATTTTAGATTTTAGATTGACTCCACAGCCGATCGATTTTAGATTTTAGATTTACTCTACAGATGAATCTGGGAGTTTAAACTAAATATCTAATATTTTTGCTCTTCACGACTCCTGTCGGGGGCTGGTATCCCTAGGCAGGTGACTTCAGGTTCGGGGCTGTTCTGGCTTTGTTGAAAATTGTAACAGATGCGCGCAGGTTCGGTTTGAGATTTAAGATTTCAGCGAGATTTACTGGTTCGGAGTTAAAAGGTCGATCGCACCCTGGTTTAAATTAATATCTTGACAGCATCCTCAACAAGCTGTTGGCAACGGGCGCAGCTTGGGAGTTAAAAGGTCGATCGCACCCTGGTTTAAATTGATATCTTGACAGCATCCTCAACAAGCTGTTGGCAACGGGTGCCGCTACCCCAGATAATTCATTGACTGCGAAATCGGCCCTAAAGCCTGTTGTGGAAATTCTTCAAGCAGACCTTAATTTTACTCTACTTTAAATTAAAGCCACTTTCTTCATTAATAGACCCGTCCGGCATTATTGCCCCTGCCAGCACCGCACCTCTGAGATTTGCTCCCGTTAAAATAGCGCCTTCTAAATTAGCATTGCTCAAATTCGTGACTTGTTTGGAACCTCGGAAAAAGAAGCTGTGCAAGTCAGCACCTGTTAAATTAGTGTCGGCCAAATTAGCATATTGCAAGTCAGCACCGTGCAGCGTCGCATCCGTTAAATTAGCTTCGGTAAGATTGCTTCCCCAAAGTCGAGAATCTAAGACATTAGCATCTTCTAAATTGGCGCGGCTCAGATTTGCCAAAGTCAGATTCGCATCCCACAACTTCGTGCAGTTGAAATTAGCTTCGGTCAAATTGGCTCGACTGAGATCCGTGCCTAAAATATCAGCATTTGCTAAATTAGCGCCGGTGAGGTCTGCGTCCGAAAGATCAGCATTTTTTAAGTTAGCACCGGACAAATTAGCGCCGGACAAATTAGCGCCGCTCAAATTGGCTTCTTGGAGATTGGCTCCCCGCAAATCGACGGCGCTCAAATCGCACTGTTTCCACAAAAAACTGACGCACCAATTATCCTTTAATAGGTGACTCACATCATCCCCATTCGCCGCCATCACAGGAGGAGTTAAGTAGAGAGTGAACAGGACGATCGCCAACACGGCAGCGAAGAAAGTTTTCAACCTCATAACTCTTTTCATTGACACTAATTTGCGCCATAAATTATTGATGTTTAATCCAAGCATAGCAAATAATCTGCAACTTTCCTCAGCAAGATTACTCAAAAATATTAGTGTAGTGAAAGGTTAATCAGGGCTGACGCAGGTACAAACTCAACTTAGTCAGTCTTAGACGCGCTTTGAGGTAGAAACCCGGTTGCTTCACAAATGCCTCGCTGCCAAACTAATATTTTTCCTAAAAACCTGGTATAAGATAACCGCAAGTTCGATCGAGGTTTGCCAGTGCAATATCGCTACAAAGTAATACTTGCTGCAGGCAGTTGCGATCGCTTTCCCAGGGGCATACCTGCAAACCATCCTGGTATAAACTGCTCAATATGGGAATCAAGAAACCGCTCCTCTAGCCTACAAGCCTTATATTTAAAGGGTTATAGGCGCAATTGTTGTTAATTGCGATCGGCATCACTAACTAAGGCTAACCTTCCTCACACAACTCAAGCCCCAGCATCACCCAATCTCATCAAACTTATCACGTTCCTGAGACTGCGGATATCACTGTCAATAGCTCAGCTATGGAGGAAAATAAGAGCATACAGTTCAACAGCACTTCTCCCATGCCTACTATCCCCCTTTTCCCAACCCAATTAGTTGTCACAACTATTTTCAATTCGATCGAATCTTTGGGATTCACTAATATTGCAGGCGTATTTTCGGGGGAGCAAGCTGAATCCCGACAAGAGGCAAATTTAAAAGTTAGTACAAAAAAGTTTTACACTCAGGGTTTAAAAAATCTCGAACAACAAGACTTGCACGGCGCTATTAAAAATTTTACTGCCACAATTAACATTAATCCGCAATTCGCGTCAGCTTACAACGATCGCGGTGTGGCCCGCTACAAATTAGGCTACAAGCAATCGGCGATCGAAGATTTAACTACAGCCATCGAACTCAATCCTTACCGAGCCAAGTATTACAGCAATCGGGGGTTTATGCTGACTGGTCTAAAAGATTATACTGCGGCGATCGCAGATTACAACTCAGCACTGCTGCTCAACCCCAATTTAACCCAAGCTTACTTTAACCGAGGTGCTATCCACCTGCAAATGGAAAATTCCCTGGCAGCACTAGCTGATTTTGAGTCAGCAATTCGCCTCGATCGCGATTTTGCTAAAGCTTATTTTAACCGAGGAGTAACTAGATACAAATTGAGAGAGGTTCAGGGAGCATTTGAGGATTTTCAGAAAGCTGCCGAGCTTTTTAAGCTGCAGGGGAGAATGGATTCTTATCAAGATGCAGTTTCTCAAATTACAAAGCTATGGTGTTAGTTGAATTTGGCAATAGGGAATAGGGAATAGGGAATTGGCTATTGATAATCAGGTAGGGTGCACCGAAGAGCACCCTACCCTTATATTTATTGCGTGAGTCTTGTTAAAGTTAGCCAATTCTCAAGGCCGCGTCTCCGGGGGGCAAGTTATCGGCAAGGTAAGCAGAAGAAAAGTTAATTTCAAAAGCAGCATTTTGAACTGCTGCAGGAGTGGCATTTTGAACCACAGCCAAAGTAGCTCCTCCAAATTGAATGAGTGTGTTGCTGCCTGATTGGGTGAATGAGGTGTTGGATAAAGGGCTGGTCAAGCCAATACGATCGCCATCTCCCGGCCTAAAATCAAGAATTATATCGCTCGTCCCATCCAACTCCAGAATTTCACCCGTAACCCGAACAAACGTATCACTACCGCCACCGCCGGTGAGAGTATCGCTGTCACTATCGCCGATTAAAACATCGTTACCATCGCCGCCGATTAAAACATCGTTTCCTCTGCCACCTCGCAAAACGTCGTTATCAGCATCGCCATTGAGATTATCGTCACCGAGATTTCCGTTGATAATATCGTCGTCAACACCGCCGCTAATGGAGTCGTTACCTTTGCCGCCTCTGAGAAAGTCGTCGCCTTCTTCGCCCGTGAGGGTATCGTTGCCTTGGCTGCCGTTAATTCCATCACCATACGTGGCTTCACCGAGGATGCGATCGTTTGCGCTACCTCCCACTACACCGCCGAGATTTTGCTCATAGTCTTGGGGAGTGACTTGATAGTTGTTCGGGGTGTTGGCCAATCTGAGGGGTCGCAAAGGCAGATTTGCCAAATTGCTAATGTTAATGGAATCGTTAAGGAAATCAACATCGGTAATGATGCTAGAAACCCGACTGGGGACTATGCCGTCAACGACTTTTGCAGTCGAAATGCGATCGCCCTGCTGCACCGCATTCACCGTTTCAAAACCTTGAATAACGTTGCCAAAAACAGCATAATTACCGTCCAAAAATGGCAACTCATCCAAAGCAAAATAAAACTGCGAAGAAGCCGAATCCAAAGCATTAGAACGAGCCATGGCCACAGCCCCGCGAGTGTGCCGCAACTGCGGCGTCTGGGTTACAACTTGGTTGTAAACAGGTTGCGCGGCCCCTTGCGGCTTGATTTCCAAAGGAATAAAACGCGGCTGATTGGTATCCGGGTCAATAAAACTACCCGTTCCCAATTGACTGGCGGGAATTGTAGTATCTCTGCTGCGCGGATCGCCTCCTTGCACCACAAAAGGATCTGGCTGGCGCACAACTCGGTGAAACATCACCCCGTCGTAAATGCCTCGTTCAACTAAGTCAACAAAATTTCCCCCAGTAATCGGGGCATTAGTGCCGTCTACTTCGATCGTAATGGGTTGACCGTTAATTACCTGGACTACTATAGCTTTGCCTGTTAACGGGAGTGCAGCGCTCATGGGTAAATTGCTATTTGAGTGAGTGATCTTTGGGTTTTAGAAGCAATCCGCGAATTGCCCCTACCCATTTAATCAGAAAACTGTAAACTTGTCTTAAGTACAGTTCTACTTCTAAATTTATGATGTCCCGTCGCAAATTTTTTAGCACTTTATTGGCCATTTGTCTAGTTGTTCTAAGTTTCAATTTTGCCGCACCTGCATTGGCCCTCGGTGGCAAGCTTCCGACGGTAAATCAACCAGCGCCAGATTTTAGTTTGCCGACAAACAGCGGCGACGGACAAGTGTCCCTGTCGGATTATCGCGGTAAGTGGCTGGTAGTCTATTTTTATCCGAAAGACTTTACATCGGGATGTACGATCGAAGCGCGGAGATTTCAGGAAGACTTGCCCAAATACTTGGCAAAGAATACTCAAATTATCGGTATTAGCGCTGATGATGTCGATTCCCATGCGGAATTTTGCGATTCCGAAGGTTTGAAGTTTCCGCTGTTAGCTGATATGGATGGTAAAGTGAGCAAAGCTTACGGTTCTTGGATGAGTTTTATCTCGGCGCGCCACAGTTTTATTATTGACCCTGAAGGCGTTTTACGGGAAACTTTTGTGAAGATTAATCCGGCGATTCACTCGAAAGAAGTGTTGGCTCGTTTGGGGGAATTGCAGGCTAACGGGTAATACCATTTTAAATTTTAGATTTTAGATTTTAGATTTTAGATTTTAATAATTGGGCATGGCTGATGAAGCTTGTATTTGTAGTGAGGACTAAAGTCCTCTGTATTTTCAGAGGATTTTAGTCCTCACTACAAACGTTGTAAATCTAAAATCTAAAATCGGCTGTGCCACCATACTCAGTGAGAATTAAACTGGTTCTTGATTGCAACAGAATCGGAAGAAAATTCCTGCTCGGAAAATTTTCTATTTCTGCTAGCAAGGCGGCGTTCCGGGTCAATTCCCTCGAAGGTTGGCGGCAACCAAACTCGGACTACCAACAACACTCCCAAAACCAGCAAAAAAGCGCCTGTTGATAATATTTGAACCCAGGGAGTTTCCAGCACTCCCCGCACGATAACTTCTCGCAAAACAGATACTATACAGACTTCCACAGCCACACCTATCGAAACCCGCTGCTCTTGCAAGTAAATAATTAGCAGCCGAAATAATTCCACTAAAACTAATAAAAATAGAATGTCTGCCGTCACTTGCTGGAAATTCAAAGGAGGCAGCAGGGAGAAAAACATTTCTCGCAGTTCTAGCACCATGAAACAAAACAAACCGATACATAGGGAAATGACAATTAAGTCTTGGACTGTTTCCAGAGCGGTGACTATTAATTGCAGATTCAACCATTGAGGGGGGTGACTAGACGAGTTGTTTAAACGCTTTTCCATTGACATATCCTGCAACTTGTTTGACTTTTTTACAGCTTAATTGAACTTAGGTTAATCTTTGACAATTTACAGGTTTAATCTATTTATCAGTCTCATAAAATTTCGATGGGTTGACAATTTCACACACAGTTTTATTTGCCTCCAGGGTGGCTTGACATTTAGTGATAGTTTATGCTAGATGATGCCTGCAATAAGTAGCTTTGATATCTAAAAAATAGAAGTCTGAATCCTAAAATGCTGCAACTGCTATAAAATAGGAAAATTGTAAAGAATTATTTACCACAGCTTGATAAACTCAAGCTAGTGACTCTCGGCTTTAATCATAAAAAAGCCACCAAGTCAACCGAAAAACCCAAAGTAATCCAGAGAGGATTGAACACCATGGCATTTGAACTCGCACCATTACCCTTCGCCGCTGACGCCCTAGAACCAGCTCATATGTCGGCCAACACGTTTTCGTTCCACCACGACAAGCACCACGCTGCTTACGTGACCAATCTGAATAAACTGATTGAAGGAACGGAAATGGCGAGCAAATCCCTTGAAGAAATTGTCAAGGAATCTGCTAAAGACCCATCGAAAGCAGGCATTTTCAACAATGCAGGTCAAGTTTGGAACCACAATTTTTTCTGGAATTCCCTTAAACCGGGCGGCGGCGGCACTCCGACAGGAGCTTTAGCTGAGAAAATCAACGCTGACTTCGGCAGCTTCGACAAATTCAAAGAAGAATTCAAGACTGCTGCGACAACTCAGTTCGGTAGCGGCTGGGCTTGGCTGGTTGTAGACAACGGCACTTTGAAAGTTACCAAAACTGCTAACGCTGACACCCCGCTAGCACACGGCCAAACTCCGTTGCTGACTTTGGATGTGTGGGAACACGCTTATTATTTGGATTTCCAAAACCGCCGTCCCGACTACATTACTAATTTCTTGGATAATTTGGCTAACTGGGATTTTGCAGCAGCAAATTTGGCTGCGGCGTAGTAGCATCTGAGTTTCAGGATTAAAGTCCTCACTACAAACCTATAAAGTTTGTAGTGAGGAATTTTAAATGAGAATTATTTAACTCACCTTGCTATTAGCAGACAAAAACAGCTTTCAACATTCCTTCGCTTCGGTCTGGTTGCAGTTCAAATCCTAGTTTTTTACAGAGACTCTGCATCTTGTAGTTGCTATTGAGAATGTAGCCGACGATCGCCTCTAATTTCTCTTCCTGACCAATTTGCAGCAGCCGCCTCAATAATTCTGTTCCCAAACCGCGCTGCTGATAGCTATCGCTAACGATCAGGGCAAATTCGGCTTCGTTTTTGCCGTGGAGTTTGCTCAGACGCGCTACTGCCAAAATCCGGTGTTCTGAGGTTTCCGGGTCTTGACGATCGGCTACTAACAGCATTTCGCGATCGTAGTCAATAAAACAAATCCGGGTCAAACGTTCGTGAGCGATGCGGTGCTTTAACTTTACCATGTGAGCGTAGCGCAAATACACGCTCTCTTCCGAAAGTTCTTCGTGGAACAGCACCATCAGCGGCTCATCTTCTGGGCGAATCGGACGGATAGTGATGGGACGATCGCCGTTAGTTGACCATGTTTGAACGTATTGCGTAGGATAGGGGCGAATCGCGGGAGAAATGGGGTTTTCTGTTGTCTGGAGAACAACGCGGGCATCAAGAGCGATCGCACCTTCAGGAGAAACCAACAGCGGATTAATATCAATCTCGGCAATTTGAGGTTGCTCTACAATCAGTTGACTGAAACGAACTAATAACTGTTCGAGTTGTACCATGTCAATTGCCGATCGACCGCGCACTCCTTGCAAAGCTTTATAGATGCGCGTTTGCTCCATCATCCGCCGCGCTAGGGTGGTATTTAAAGGCGGAAGTGCCAGCGATCGATCTTGAAATACTTCCACTAATTGCCCGCCGGAACCAAACAGCATCACCGGTCCAAATTGTGGGTCGATACTGCTACCCAAAATTAGTTCATAGCCTTCCAAATGCACCATCGGCTGCACGGTTACGCCGAGAAACGCTGCAGGATCGATCGCCCTTACCCGCTGGGCGATCGCCTCAAAGGCACTAATTACAGCCTTAGCATCGCCTAAATTTAGTTTTACGCCCCCCACATCGGTTTTGTGAGTAATCGTCTCAGAATGCAGTTTTAGCACCACTGGATAACCGAGGATCTCGGCAATTTCTACAGCTTCGCGCTCGCTGGTGGCGATGGATGTGGCGATGGTGGGAATCCCGTAAGCTGCCAGCAACTGTTTTGATTCGTACTCGGTTAATAGAGTGCGATTGTTTTGGCGGGCGGCAGTCAAAATCTTCGCAGCAGTAGCACACCCGGAAGTCTCGATTTCGCAATCAGCGGGGAGAGATGGCGTTTCGTAGATAGCGCGCAGGTTGTATGTGTACCGCCACATATAGTTGAATAACCTGACGGCGGTATCGGGATAGGGGAAAGTCGGAATATTTGCCTGATTGAGAATTTGCGTTCCCGCTGACACTTCCACGCCCCCCATCCAGCTTGCTAATAAGGGCTTTCCGAGTTGGCTGTAAGACTTGAGTTTTTCTGCGGTTTGGGTGGGATTTGTCATCGCTTGCGGCGTCAGGATGACCAGCAATCCGTCACTATTGGGATCGGGAGCGACCACTTCTAGAGTTTTGGCGTAACGATCGCTACTAGCATCGCCCAAAATATCGATCGGGTTGTGATGACTCCACTGAGGCGGCAAAAACTCATCAAGCTGCTGCACCGTCTCCGGTGCCAGATCTGCCAGGGCTCCGCCGTCGCTAATTAAGGCATCAGTGGCGATCGCCCCTGGGCCTCCGGCATTGGTGACGATCGACAGGCGGTTGCCCTGCGGTCGCGGTTGCTTGGCCAGAATTTCTGCCATGTCGAACAAATCGGAAATTGTATGTACGCGCAACGCGCCACAGCGGCGGAAAGCAGCGTTAAGCACGTCATCGCTGCCGGTCAAAGCTCCCGTATGAGAAGCGGCGGCTTGCGCGGCGGCGGCGGTACGTCCTACCTTGAGAATGATGATCGGTTTGTCGATCGCCACTGGGCGGGCGGCGGACAGGAACGAACGAGCATCACCCATAGATTCCATGTACAAAACGATACTGTGAGTATGGGGATCGTCCCCGAAATACTCGATCAGATCGCCCCAACCGACATCGAGCATAGAGCCGATCGACACAAAGGCGCTAAAACCGACATTTTCCCCCAAACTCCAGTCGAGAATTGAAGTACAGAGGGCGCCGCTTTGACTGATGAAGGCAACATTACCCGGACGGGCGATCGTACCTGCAAAAGTAGCATTGAGCCCAAGCACGGGATTCATCACGCCGAGGCAATTTGGGCCGATAATCCGCATTCCGCCCCGACGCGCCTCGGCCATAACTTGCTGTTCTAAAGCCTCCCCAGCCGCACCAATCTCTTTAAAGCCAGCAGAAACAATAATTGCTCCTTTCACCCCAGCAGCGATACATTCGCGGATCACTTGCGGCACCCCAGCAGCAGGCGTAGCAATCACCGCCAGATCCACTACTTCCGGGACGCTAGCAATGTCAGGATAAGACTTGAGCCCCAAGACACTGCGGCGCTGCGGATTCACCGGAAAAACTGTTCCGCCAAAAGGACTCCGAATCAAGTTCCACAGCAGAGTACGTCCGACGCTTCCTTCTCTCTCTGTTGCGCCGATTACAGCCACGGACCGAGGCCTAAAAATCCGATCGAGCGGATGACGCTGTTCTTTCCAAATATCGTGAGCCGGATCGCTCGCAGTGCTTTGATTTCTTGAATTTATCTGCATAATACCCTACTTCAATTAATCAGCAATTAATATTGCTCTGCTTTCTCTTACACTTACCGCATCCAATCCGAACTCTTTTTCTACTTGTTTTCTGCTTTTTATTCAGCTTATTCGGCTGTTCGCGGTTTCTGAAAAAAAAATCTCATTGCGCGTTTCCGACCCACCCGCCCTTAAACAACATTTCCGTTGTCAAAGTGTTAGTTCGGGAACCAATTTGGTCAGAGCTTCCTTAACAATTCAAGAGGATGTTCTGCCTACTACCTATCTTAATTCTTTCCACGGAATTAACAAGTCAACTTTTGTAACAAGTAGCGAACCGGGTAGTTAAAATATTGAAATTAAATATATAGTAGATGTAGTGGTCGAAGAAAAAAAGATCGATCGCTAACAAAAAATTGAGGTGAAAGCAAGCTATGTTTGCAGAATGGCACGGCTTTACTGAAGGCAACTGGACAAACGAAGTCAACGTCAGAGACTTCATCCAAAAGAATTACACCCCCTATGAAGGGAATGCAGAATTTCTCACAGCACCAACCGAAAAAACCCAGCAGCTTTGGCAAAAAGTTCTGGAATTAATGAAGCAAGAGCGCGAAAAAGGTGTATTGGATGTTGATACAAAAGTTCCCACATCTATCACGGCTCATGCAGCAGGATACATCGATCGCGACTTAGAACAAATAGTAGGTTTGCAAACAGATCGACCTTTGAAACGCGCGATTATGCCCTTTGGCGGAATTCGCGTGGTCAAGGCTGGTTTAGAAGCTTACGGCTATCAGCTCGATCAGCAAACAGAAGAAATATTTACGAAATATCGCAAAACTCATAACGATGGTGTATTCGATGTTTACACGCGCTCGATGCGTCTGGCGAGACGTTCTGGTATCATCACAGGTTTGCCAGATGCCTATGGACGCGGGCGGATTATCGGTGACTATCGGCGCGTGGCTTTGTACGGTGTCGATCGCCTAATTGATGATAAAAAAACACAGCAAGAATCGCTCGAACTAGACGCGATGGACGAGGCAACAATTCGTTTGCGCGAAGAGTTATCCGAGCAAATTCGGGCATTGTTTGAGTTAAAAGAAATGGCTGCTAGCTACGGCTTTGATATTGGCCGTCCGGCGGCAAACGCACGAGAAGCTGTCCAGTGGGTGTATTTTGGCTACTTGGGAGCAGTGAAAGAACAAAACGGGGCAGCGATGTCTCTCGGCCGCGTATCGACGTTCTTAGACATTTATTTCGAGCGCGATTTGCAAAGTGGCGCGAGTTCCGAAGTGGAATTGCAAGAACTGATCGACCATTTTGTAATGAAACTCCGCATGGTGCGGTTTTTGCGAACTCCCGACTATAACGCTCTGTTTTCTGGCGATCCAACATGGGTAACAGAGGCGATCGGCGGTATCAGCGATGACGGTAGAACATTGGTAACTCGTAACAGTTTCCGATTCTTGCACACTCTCTCAAACCTCGGTACTGCACCCGAACCAAATCTCACCGTGTTGTGGTCGGAAAACTTGCCGGAAAACTTCAAAGAATTCTGTGCGAAGGTATCCAGCGACACAAGTTCGATTCAGTACGAAAACGACGATTTGATGCGTCCTCAATACGGCGATGATTACGCGATCGCCTGTTGTGTCTCCGCGATGCGAATTGGCAAGCAAATGCAGTTTTTCGGCGCGCGAGTTAACTTGGCCAAGACTTTGCTCTATGCGATTAACGGCGGTAAAGATGAGAAGTCCGGCGACCAAATCGCGCCGCAGTTCCCAGCGATTACTACCGAATATCTCGATTATGACGAGGTAAGAGCGCGGTTCCATGACATGATGGCGTGGTTGGCAAAAACGTATATCAATACGTTGAATGTCATTCACTATATGCACGACAAATACTGCTACGAACGGCTGGAAATGGCATTGCACGATCGCGATGTTTACCGGACAATGGCCTGCGGAATTGCCGGATTGTCCGTGGTGGCGGACTCGCTCTCGGCGATTAAACACGCTAAAGTTAAAGTGCTTCGCAACGAGCAAGGTTTAGCCGTAGATTACTCGATCGAAGGAGAATATCCACAATACGGCAATAATGACGATCGCGTAGACAGTCTAGCCATCGAACTCGTGCAAAGCTTCATGAACGAAATTCGCCAGCACAAAACCTACCGCGGCGCTGTAGCGACTCAATCGGTACTCACGATTACTTCTAACGTAGTGTACGGCAAAAAAACTGGTAGCACTCCCGACGGACGTAAAGCAGGCGAACCCTTTGCTCCCGGTGCTAACCCGATGCACGGCCGAGATTCCTGTGGGGCGATCGCATCCTTATCTTCTGTAGCAAAACTGCCTTACAGTGATTGTCAAGATGGCATATCGAATACTTTTTCGATTCTACCGCAGGCCTTGGGCAGAATGGAGGACGATCGGACTAATAA
The DNA here is from genome assembly GCF_036701145.1 of Microcoleus sp. Pol17C6. NCBI lineage: Bacteria > Bacillati > Cyanobacteriota > Cyanophyceae > Oscillatoriales > Microcoleaceae > Microcoleus > Microcoleus sp. Pol17C6. The sequence continues at coordinate 26,725 of NZ_JAUBQH010000006.1, read as the reverse complement.
CCTAGTTAGTCTTATAGACGGTTACTTCCACGATGGCGGCCATCACATTAATGTTAACGCGCTCGATCGGCAAACATTACTAGATGCGATGGAACATCCAGAAAACTATCCCCAGCTAACAATTCGCGTCTCCGGTTATGCGGTTAATTTCATCAAACTTACCCGCGAACAGCAATTAGATGTGATTAAACGCACGTTCCACGAACGGGTATAGCTTCTGACTTCGCTCAGCTACCAACCTAAACGCTGTCTGAGCAAAGCCCAAACTCAAACTTCGACTTCGCTCCGTTAACGATTTAACCGCTGGCTGAGCGGAATCGAAGGCCAAACTAAAACTTTAACTTGACGGCTGACTAAGCGGAGTTGAAGCCAAGCAAAATTCAAAACCAAATCAATGTCTGGAATTGGTCGCATTCATTCAATCGAAACATTTGGTACCGTAGACGGCCCCGGAATCCGGTTTATCGTCTTCACCCAAGGCTGTCCTTTACGCTGTCTTTACTGTCACAATCCCGACTGCCACAATTCCCACGATGGTAAAGAAGTAACCGTTGATTATTTAATCGATCAAATTACAAAATGTAAATCCTACCTGCGGAAAGGAGGCGTTACAGTCAGCGGCGGCGAACCGTTGATGCAGCCGGATTTTGTCAGAGAAATCTTTAGTCGCTGTCATCAAATGGGATTGCATACAGCCCTAGACACATCAGGATTCTGTCTTTTAGAAGTGGCTAAACCGGTTCTGGAAATGACCGATCTGGTTTTATTGGACATCAAATCCTACATTCCAGAACTGTATTACAAAGTCACCAACGTTTCCATCGAACCAACTTTAGCAATGGCTAAATATCTCAGCGAAATTGGCAAACCGACGTGGATTCGGTTCGTTCTAGTTCCTCACCTCACAGATGCCATCGAAAACGTAGAAAAACTAGCGAATTTTATTGCCAATCTGAACAATGTGGAAAAAGTCGAAGTATTACCATTTCATAAAATGGGAGAATACAAATGGGAACAATTAAAACTGGATTACGAACTCAAGGATACACCTCCAGCTTCACCGGAACTCGTGCAACAAACAGTTGATATTTTTCGCAGTCGCGGCGTCAATGCGATCGGAGCTAGCGGTATATAATAATAATTAAAAGACCGCGTTCACAACTCACCAACAATCTTGAAATTATCTGCGTCGATCTGCGGGTTCCCTACCAATAAAAGATTGAGGCAATAATTTTCCCGAAATAAACATCAGGAAAAACAACATGAAAGTTACCAATTTAGAAGAATTAGAAGTCTTAATTCAAAAAGTAAAAGCAGCCCAAGCTGAATTTGCCACCTACACTCAAGAACAGGTCGATCGCATATTCAAGCAAGCAGCTTTAGCCGCTAATGCCGCCCGCATTCCCTTAGCCAAGGCAGCAGTCAAAGAATCGGGAATGGGAGTCATCGAAGATAAGGCAATCAAAAATCATTTTGCCTCGGAAATGATTTACAACAAATACAAAAACGACAAGACTTGCGGTATCATCGAGTCCGATCGGCATTTTGGCTACGAACGCATTGCCGAACCCGTGGGAGTGCTGGCGGGAATCGTTCCTGTAACTAACCCGACTTCCACCACCATCTTCAAGTCTTTAATAGTGCTCAAGACGAGAAATGGCATTATATTTTCGCCCCATCCCCGCGCAAAATCCTGCACGGCTGCGGCGGCAAAAATCCTCCTCGATGCTGCTGTAGCTGCCGGAGCACCACCGGATATTATTGGGTGGATTGATGAGCCAACTGTGCCACTTTCCCAAGCTTTGATGCAGCACCCCGATATCAAACTAATTTTGGCAACTGGCGGGCCGGGAATGGTAAAAGCTGCCTACTCTTCAGGGCATCCCTCCCTCGGTGTCGGCGCGGGAAATACTCCCGCCATCATCGATGAAACCGCCCACATCCAAATGGCTGTCAGCTCAATTTTGCTCAGCAAAACTTTCGACAACGGCACGATTTGTGCTTCGGAACAATCGGTGGTTGTTGTGGATGAGGTGTACGATGCAGTGCAACTGGAATTTATCAAGCGCGGTGCTTATTTCCTCAATGCTGAAGAACGAGAAAAAGTGCGGCAGGTAATCTTAATTGATGGTCGATTGAATGCCGAAATAGTCGGACAATCGGTGCAAAAGGTGGCGCAGATAGCGGGTTTTGTAGTGCCGTCAAACATCAGGGTTTTGATTGGAGAAGTGGAGGCGGTTGGTAAAGAAGAACCCTTTGCTTGTGAAAAACTTTCGCCGATTCTCGCCATGTATCGCGCCAAGGACTTTACTGAAGCAGTAGACAAAGCCGAAGCGCTGATAATTTTTGGCGGACACGGACATACTTCTGTACTCTACACGGCTCCGCACAATCAGAACCACATTCGTTATTTTGAAAGCAAACTAGAGACTTCGCGGGTGCTGATTAATACGCCTTCTTCTCAAGGTGCGATCGGCGATTTGTACAATTTCCGCCTCGATCCCTCCCTTACCCTCGGTTGCGGTAGCTGGGGCGATAATTCCATTTCTGTCAACGTCACACCCCATCACCTGCTGAATATCAAAACCGTAGCAGAACGGCGCGAGAATATGCTCTGGTTCCGCATTCCTCCCAAGATTTATTTTAAGTCGGGTTGTCTTCCTGTAGCTTTGAGGGATCTTGCAGGTAAGAAACGTGCTTTGATCGTGACGGATAAACCTTTGTTTGAATTGGGATTGACTAAGGAAGTCACAGATAGTTTGGAAGAAATCGGCATCGATCACTACACATTTTACGATGTGGAACCCGATCCTTCGCTCGCTACTGTTCGCAAAGGTTTAGAAATCTGCAATAGTTTCCATCCAGATGTGATTATTGCCTTTGGTGGTGGCTCGCCGATGGATGCTGCTAAAGTAATGTGGCTGATGTACGAGCATCCAGAAATTGAGTTTGAAGGATTGGCGATGCGGTTTATGGATATTCGCAAGCGGGTATACGAACTGCCGCCTTTGGGATCGAAGGCAATTATGGTGGCAATTCCCACTACTTCGGGAACGGGTTCGGAAGTCACGCCTTTTGCGGTTGTTACGGATGAACGATCGGGGATTAAGTATCCGCTTGCAGATTATGCTTTGACTCCGAGTATGGCGATCGTCGATCCAGAACTTACACTGAATATGCCCCGGAAACTGACTGCTTACGGCGGCATTGATGCGCTAACCCACGCTTTAGAAGCTTATGTTTCTGTGTTGGCTTCTGAGTATACAAATGGTTTGGCTTTAGAAGCGATTCGTTTGCTGTTTAAATACCTGCCCAGCGCTTACAAAAATGGTGCTAACGATCCGAAAGCGCGGGAGAAAGTACATTATGCTGCTACGATCGCCGGGATGGCATTTGCTAACTCTTTTCTGGGGGTTTGTCACTCAATGGCTCACCAATTAGGTGCAACTTGCCATGTCCCTCACGGTTTAGCGAATGCGCTGATGATTTCCCACGTAATTCGCTACAATGCCACGGATGTTCCGTTCAAACAAGCGATTTTTTCTCAAAACAAGTATCCTAACAGCAAGTGGCGTTATGCTCGAATTGCGGACTATCTGAATTTGGGCGGCGATACAGAAGATGAAAAAGTTGAGAAGTTGATCGCAGCGGTGGAAGCTCTCAAGCGTGAGGTAGATCTTCCTAGCACGATTCAGGAGGCTCTTGCCAGTCAGGGAATGAGTGATGATTTCTTTTTTGCTCGCGTTGAGGAAATGGCCGATCGCGCTTTTGACGATCAGTGTACCGGAGCGAACCCCCGCTATCCGCTGATTGAAGATTTAAAGCAACTTCTGCTGCAAGCGTATTCTGGCGGCGACACTTCTGAACTCAATCGACAGTTAACTTTAGTTTAATCGGCGCGGTGCAATAGATTTCTCCAGAAAAGCCTGTCAATGGGGGGGCAGGATGCCTAACCCCTAATCCCCACAGTTTCTGGAGAAATCTAACCCAGGGCCTGGCTGTGAAAATAAACCCCGAAGCGGATCAAAATACCAAGTAGGGGTTGAAATATTTTGAAATTGTGTTATAATTTTAGAGGTAACTATTTTACGAATTTTGTAGTTTTAGTGGCTGTTCGCGCGATGACCTCTTCACCAACCATAGCACCCGTTCGATCGAGTCAAGTTACCCGCAAACCTTATCCCAACTATCGGGTAATAGTTCTTAACGACGATTTCAACACATTCCAGCACGTTGTGGAATGTTTGACGAAATACATTCCGGGGATGACGAGCGATCGAGCTTGGAAACTCGCCAACCAAATCCACCACGAAGGCCAGGCCACAGTCTGGGTTGGCCCGCAAGAGCAAGCAGAACTTTATCATATGCAATTGAGCCGTGCCGGACTGACAATGGCTCCGCTAGAGTCAGCTTAACATTTTTTAATTAACAGTTACAATACTTACTTTCAAATTTGCCAAAATGGCAACATCACTTCATCCTCTTGATTTAGATTATGTGTCAATACACCTAATCTTTTACTCAAGTAGGAGAATTTTATGAATCATCCTTTTGATCTAGATATTGCTGATCTCGAAGCAATTGATTTGGATTTTGAAGAGACGTTAACTGATGAACAGGCCGCCCACATCGGAGGTGGAATTCGTTTCACGACTCTGGCTCTAGGTGAAGAAGGTGGGGGTGGTCCGATACAGTGTATCTCAGCTCCCTGTCCGGGAAGTGAAGGAGGAGGAGGATTTCCTCCCAAGCCTATTCCCATTGACCCTCCGATGACCACTCTGGCTATAGGTGAAGAGGGTGGAGGACCTTACACAAAAGCTTGGTTTGAAGGCGGTGGAGGCCCTATTTATTGGTAATCTCATTCCTGGCGACAATGGTAGAGATTCTGCCTAATTCCTGAAATCTTCCACTTATTTCTGTAATAAGACTTTCAAAGATTCAGCCTCATTCGAGTGTTTTTTTTCAAAGTTTTTTTCAATATATAAAAAGTTGCAACACTCTCAAAACAAGTGATGCGACTTTTCATATTTGTACTTGATTTTAGCACATTTTTAATTTTCAAATTTCCCATGAACATTTTAATTCTGGGTAACGATTCAGATGCTCATGCTACTCATATAAAAGATGCTCTCACCCAAGCCGGTGCAGAAGTAGATTATTTAGATACCTATCTGTTTCCAAGACAGTTACGTCTGTCTTGGCAACCTGATACCCTGGTAGGGTGCTTGACGCTACCCGGAGGTCGCCAGTTGAATTTTCAAGATATTCACAGTGTATTTTGGCGCAATTTTTCCGGTGTTGGCGTTGCACATTTAAAAGATGCCAATCAACAGCAAGTTGCATTGAACGATTCCATGAGTACAGTGCGATCACTAATGCAAGCTTGTCCGGCTCGCTGGATTAATTCCTGGCAGGCATACCAATTTCATAAAGAAAAACCCCTACAACTAAGTCGGGCAAAGCAAATAGGAGTGACAATTCCTGCAACTTTAATCAGTAACAATCCAGAGCAAGTTAGGGAATTTTTCCAATCTCAGAAAAAAGTAATTTTTAAGCCCGTTTATGGTGGCGCTCATACCAAGTTGGTGACAGAGGCACATTTAGAACCTAATCGGCTGGACTTGGCTTTGAGTATTTCTCCAATCACAATACAAGAGTATATTCCTGGGACAAATATTCGCAGTTATGTGATTGGTGAATCAGTTTATTCTGCGGAAATTCGCAGTCAAGCTTTGGACTTTCGGGAAGATTTAGAGTCCGAGTTAATTCCGGTAGATTTGCCCGAATCAGTTCACAAACAATGTTTAGCAATATTAAAGGCATTTATGCTCGATTGGACTGCTATTGATTGGCGTCTTAAGCCAACCGGTGAGTATGTATTTTTAGAGGCTAATCCTAGTCCGATGTTCAGACATTTTGAGCGTCAGACTGGTTTTCCGATTACACAAAAATTAGTCAATCTGTTAATGTATTAACTCGGACTTAAGAGGCGATCGTAATTTTGCCAATCATCCCCGCTTCCGTATGTCCGGCTACCGTACATCGCAGGTTATACGTTCCCGATTTCATCGGCACAAACACCCATTCTGCCATAGCGCCCGGTTTAAGTTCCAATTCGTGAATCGCTCCTTTAATTTCCACTTTCCCAGCTTCAACTTTTTGAGTCCAACTCGCATCAGCAAAGTTTTTAGCAGTAAAATAATGTTTCTGCGAACTGGGATTTTTTAGCAGTAATTTATAGCGCTTGCCCGATTCAAATTCTAGCAGATTGGGGAAAAATTTGAGTTCGCCAGCTTCGTTACCCAAACTAACAGTAATTTCGGTGACAGGTTGCCGAGACAAATCACCGGCAGCACTAGCAATTGCCGCGGGCATCAAGATTGTGCTCAAACATAAAATTACTCCCAAAATCACCTTGAAAGTTTTTTCTAACCGCTGGCTGGGGTAGAATTTGGCTAATTGCCAACCGAGTAAATGGATCATGGCTGTTCTCACTACTATTAACTGACTAATCACTAATGACTAATGGTTTAATTCGATCGCCAAACTTCATCCCAAGGGCCGCCCCCAACTTCCAAACCCGATAAAGAACTTTGAGCCTCTAAGATAATTCTAGAACGCTGCTTGCCATTTTTTTCGACATTCCCCCCCAACAACTCTCGCAGTTGCAAGCGCAATTCGCCGTGCGTGGTATCCCGGCAGCAAAAAGCCATGCCTTTTTCTGTAGGAGCTCGCAGATAAGTACCAGAACTGTTTGTAGTGCCAATTAACTCTATTTCAAACTGACTGTTTCTAGCCTGCATTTTCCAGCTTCCCCAAGGCTCAATAGTCCAACTAACTTGCGAATTCCAAGGCACAAATTCGTAAAATTTTCCTCGGTAATGCAGACAAATCATTGCTACCGATTCCATCCACCACAGCACGCCCCGCTTCCCGCCGCCAGCAGTTAAAGCTAAATCCTTTTCCCCTTGAAAACAATTGCAATTAATCCAAAACCACTTTTGGGGAAAAGCACCGCCCCAGTTTTTTTCGCTGTAAGCGGGAGCATCTTTAAATTCGTAGCGTTGGTCATTCCAATCGATCCAGCCCGTGGCTAAACCGTGAGCCATTAAAATTTGCCATCCAGGCTCAAATACAGGCAGAAAAGATAGCATTCCGGCTGTAGATCTCTGGATTTCCTCTGAGTTTCCCCAGCCATAAATAGGTTGAATTTCGTACTGCCAAAAACAGTGACTGCCGCTTCCCGGCTCGTGCAGATAACCTTGATTCAAAGTAGCAGTAGCTTGATAGCCTTCTTCGACGCTGCTGTCGAATACTTGCGGTTCTAAATATCCGGGTTTAATTTGTAAATCTGTTTTGCCCCAATGTCCGAAACCTAAGCTTTCTCGGTGTGCCCAAAACTTATTTACATCGGGAAAGGTGCGACACAAATAGCTATCTTTCGGACCGAGAATTTGAGCTGCACCGCCACTGTAAGGTTGACCGCCTCTGGGGTCTTCTATTGAATACATGAATGCAAAGGATTGTCCGTGAATCGGTAATGTTATTCGGTAGTACCAGCCTTCAAAAAAGCGGCGGGAACTGCCGTCCCAGTGGTAGCCACTGTGGGGAGTTTCAATAATTTTGAGTTTTGAGAGTGAATTTGACATAAAATTACCAATAGCCAGATTTTAAAACTTGTAAATTGTGAGTTTAGGGGATAGAAGCAGGAGGCAGAAGGGAAAATGCACTAATTACCCATTACCAATTACCCATTACCAATATGATAGGTTATTAATTATGTCTTTAGCACTTTGGCGATCGCCCTTAGCTCGCGCGCTCCACCGCAACCGCAGTCTTGCTTTTGCTCGCTACTTGCAACTAGCGACTGTTCGGGCTACCGGGCGTCCTGCCAACCGCACTGTGGTGTTTCGAGGCTTTTTAGCAGATACTAATCAGTTAAAGTTTATTACAGATATTCGCAGTCAAAAGGCAGAGGAGATTAACCTCTATCCTTGGGGGGAAATTTGCTGGTATTTCCCGAAAACTCGCGAACAATTTCGGATTGCTGGAAAGCTAGTTTTGGTAGGGGCAGATTATCCAGAGGCAGAGTTTTGTTTATCCCGGCGCACAACTTGGCAGGAGCTTTCTGAGGCGGCTAGAGCACAGTTTGCTTGGCCGCATCCGGGGGATGACAAAGCCGAGGCTAGTGCTTTTGATTCTGCTTCCCCAAATGCGATCGACCCGCTGCCTAATTTTTGCTTGCTGTTGTTGGAACCGGAAACGGTGGATTTTTTGGAGTTGCGGGGGGAACCGCAGAACCGGTCGCTTTATCGGCGCGATGGGGAGGGAAATTGGTCTGTGCGATCGGTTAATCCTTGAAAAAGAAGTCAGTAGTCAGTAGTCAGTAGTCATTAGTTATTGGTTATTAGTTATTAGTTATTGGTTATTAGTTATTAGTTATTGGTTATTGGTTATTTGTTGTCAGTTCCAATGCCCAATGCCCAATGCCCAATGCCCAATGCCCAATGCCCTGCGCGGGCCTTCTTCCCAATGCCCAATGCCCAATGCCCAATGCCCAATGCCCAATGCCCAATTCAAATTTTAGATGCCGCTGCCGTCGAAAAATTCTTGAATGGCTTTATCTTTTAACTTGCAGCTAGGGGTTGCAGCTAGTTGGGTTTTTTCGGCTAAGGCTACATTGCTGGCTTGGTTTAAAGCTTCTGATACTGACTGGAAATTGTGGGAATTGGGAACAGAAGTTAAGGAGACAGATGCTTGAGGAAGCAAACTTTTTACTTGCTGTTCGAGGGATTCGATACGATCAAGCAAAGAGCGAATTACCGCAGCTTCCGAATCCGGCAAACTGCCGTGTTCTAGGGGATTGACGCGCACTCCCGATCGATAGACGATGCGGCCGGGAATCCCTACCACTGTACAGTCAGATGGTACGTCGCGGAGCACGACGGAACCCGCGCCGATGCGGACGTTATTGCCAATTTGCAGATTGCCGAGTACCTTGGCGCCGGCACCGACAACTACGTTTTCGCCGACGGTAGGGTGACGCTTGCCGCTTTGTTTGCCAGTACCGCCAAGGGTGACACCTTGGTAAATTAGGGCAAAATCGCCGATAATCGCTGTTTCGCCGATCACAACCCCCATACCGTGGTCGATGAATACGCTTTTGCCGATGGTTGCCCCTGGGTGGATTTCAATTCCGGTCAAAAAGCGAGCAATGTGGGAAATCAAGCGGGGGATGAAGGGAAGCCCCAACACATAAAGCCAGTGTGCGAGGCGGTGCAGCACTAGGGCCTGAAGACCGGGGTAGCAAAACAAAACTTCCAGCCAGTTGCGAGCGGCAGGGTCGCGATCGAAAATTATACTGAAGTCAGCTCTAAGAGTCTTTAGCACTTTCGGAGTTACCTATTTTGGTTAAACACGCCACTTTCGATTTTACATTTTACTGGATGGGGGAAGTGAGCGGTCGATCGGGAGGGGGGAGAGTGGGGTAGAATTTGACGACATTTTATTGTGGTTAGTCCACCGCGTCGCTGCGTTCTATTCCTGTACTGAGATTGTATAGTTAGACTTGACTCCGGGTTCGACAGTACCTACCCAAATCCTGTAAGAGCCTGCTTGCCAGTCAGAATCAAGTATGCCAGCATCTTTATTCTGACCTATATCGTCTCCGCAGCGCACCGCATTACCGGGGCCTTGTACGAGTAAGGTTGTGTCCTTGCCTCCGCTGTTGACTTGGAGTGTGAGTTTTGAAAATTTTTGTTGCAAGACTATGATGTGGTCTGGAGTTGGGGTGGCAAAACCCAAACATTTGTTTTTGTGGCGATCGGCGTTGGCTATGACAGATAGAGAGTACGATCCGCCTGTGGAACCTCTCAAAACTGCTGTTGGGGCTGCAAAACCTCGCGATAAAGTTAAAGTGCCGAAATTGGCTGTTTCTGCTAAAACTGGTAGGGCGGCGATCGCGGCGATCGCCGCCAAGAGCGCACCGTTTTTGAAATTGGCTCGCTGATTAAACAACATGGCAATACTCCTCGGTCACAACTTAAAATCACAACTCAGAATTTACCCATCGCAGTCCCTCGAATACAAACTCTGGAGGAAGAATTATTTTTAAATTAGTTCAAAACCTCCTGGCTTCTCTTCCTTATGTCTATCAGGACAATCCCTGTACGATCGCGCTCGCTTGTGCCACTCGGATTTCTGCCACAGGCGCTCGACTCATATCCGAAATGGTACGGTGTCAAGATGATAAATTTGATACTCCTAGCCTTGCTGTTGGCGATCGGTTCCCTATTGACACAGGCCTTGGTATTGTTACCTATAGGTCTATCTGGCTGGCTCCACATCCCTAATTGGGTGAGCCTGGCCTTGATTTTTCTGGCTATTTCTTGGTGCTTGGGGGATTAGTCAACAGTCAGCAGTCATGAGTGAGGAGTTATTAGTTATTAGTCAAAAGTTAATTCTCAATCATGCCGCTTCCCCCAATGGTCAAGGCCCGATCGGCCCCGGTTTGATGATGTATACTTCACAATTGACAATCAGGAATCTAAAATCTAGGATTTGACATCTACCTATAGAATGATGCAACGACAAGTTTATTCGATCTCAGCATTTCACTCTTCTGACAAAACCCTGGGGGAAACTCCTAAGAAACAGGAGCGTCCGATACACCGGGCGATCGTGTTAATGCTGGTGGCAACAGGTTTGCTGGGCCTGCACGCTAGTCGGCTGGTGGAATTGCAACTGATACAAGGGAAGCAACACCGGGAACGAGCCGAAAACAATCGCGTTCGCCTAGTGCCAATGCCGGCGAATCGCGGACATATTATAGATCGCAAAGGCAAGTTGCTAGCGGCAAACAATTTAGCTCGATCGGTATATTTGTGGCCGAAAGAACAAACGCCGGAAGAGTGGAAAGCGACTGCAGAAAAGTTGAGTCCGCTGGTTAAAATCCCAGCACCAGAAATTTTAAAAAAATTAAAAGAGGTCGATCCTCTATCCTACAGACCGGTGCGGCTCAAGCAAGCAATGCCGCCAGAGGTGTTTGTGCCACTAGCAGAACAGGTGGGACAAATGCGGGGAGTGGAAGTGCGGCCCGAAGCGAATCGCTACTATCCCGAAGGCAGTTTGGCGGCTCACGTTATCGGATATATTGGCGAAGCTACCGCAGCAGACTTGGAAGATCATCCCGAATACCCGATGGGGATGATTGTCGGTCAAATGGGCATAGAAGCGAGCTCTAACAAGAAGATTGCCGGAGTTTGGGGCGATCGGCTGATCGAGGTAAATGCCCAAAATCAAGAATTGCGGCTGATGGGAGAGACACCGCCCAAACCCGGTGAGGCGGTGCAGCTAACCATAGACTTGGAAATGCAAAAAGCAGCCGAAAAAGCCTTGGGGCACCGCCGGGGAGCAGTAGTGGCGATGGATGTCAAAACCGGGGCGGTATTAGTTATGGCCAGCCACCCGACTTTTGATCCCAATCTGTTTACGCGAAAAATCACTAAGGATGAGTGGGAAACTCTTCAAGATCCGGAAAATCCATTTTTGAATCGGGCCATGCAAGGCTATCCCCCCGGCAGCACCTTTAAAATTGTGACTTCCGTCGCGGGCCTGGAGTCGGGCAAATTTTCGCCGGACTCAATTCTCGGTACTTCGTCTTACATTACTGTAGGGGGAATTGATTTTAACGAACACAGTGGCGGTTACGGCGACATCGGCTTTCGGGATGCTTTGGCTTTCAGCAGCAATACATTTTTTTATCAAGTGGGGATTAGTACCGGGCCGGAGCAAATTTCTAAGTGGGGACACCGCTTGGGAATTGGCAAGGATACGGATTTGAATCTTTTGGGGCTAGGCGGCGGCGATCACGGTCAAATCCCGACGCCGGAGGAGAAGGAGAAACTTTATAAAGAACCTTGGTATGCGGGTGATACGGTAACGATGTCGATCGGTCAGGGGTTGGTGTTGGTGACTCCTTTGGAGGCGGCGGTGATGGTGAGTTCGATCGCTAACGGCGGCTATCGGGTGAAGCCTCATCTTTTGACTTCTATGACCGGCACGCCGGAGACTCAACGGGTACATACGGGAATGAAACCTTCAACAATTCAGGTGGTTAAGGAAGGACTGATCGCGGTGGTTGCCGAGGGTACGGGACAGGGGATGAATGACGGTACGATTCCGCTGACGGCGGGCAAAACAGGGACTTCGGAGGTCATCGGACAGAACGATCACTCTTTGTATGTGGCGTTCGGGCCTGCCTCCAAGCCGGAAATTGCGATCGCCGTGGTTGTGGAAAATGGCGGTTATGGTTCTGTTGCCGCAGCCCCGATCGCCAAAGAGGTGTTTCAAGCTTATTTTGGGAAACCGAAAAAGGTGAATGAGCCAGTAGTTATTAGTCCTTAGTTATTGGGCATTGGGCATGAGGAATGGGGAATTGGGGATAGTTTCTTCCTTCTTCCTTCTTCCTTCTTCCTTCTATCCTTTACATCCGTTACATCCCGTACATTGCTCGTTGCCGAACTTCCTTCTGACTAATTCAGCCGCATAAATATAGTAGCTTTGCGAATTCCTGTTATTTCTCCCGTACTGGTGACAGTGAGCGATCGCAAGTGGTCGAACAATGGTCTTGCCGAAAGTTCAATTAACCTCAACAGCGGGATTTGTTTTTCCCAAATTGCCCTGCTGGAGGGCCAGTCTAAATAAAAATAGCCGTCGTTAGATGGCGGTAGCGGTTCAATGCTGGTTTGAAAATCTTGATTGGCAACTAAAGAGCCTGTTTCTGCTGCCTCTAGTGCTGCGTCCATTGCTTCTACTGAGGTGGTGAAAATTTCGTATTTGCCGACGGTGGCTCGGACTCCTTTTGCCTCAGTTTCGATCGCACTTTTTCTCTTATTTTCTATTCCATAATTTGGGTTCGTTGTCAACTGCGTCCAAGCGGTAATTTTCTGGTTTCTGAGAGTGAAGCTGCCGATGCTGTATTCTTTGCTGCGGGCAATTTCATCGAGTTTGTCGATCGCCTTTTTGGAATCGGGAGATGTTTCGGCGGCAAAAATCCAATCGGCACTATTTGACGAATTCGGAAGCACTGCTAAAGCGTATTCTCCTTGTACCCAGTCAAATATATCCTGGGGCAGGTTGACGCCCCAAACTTGCTGAATATCTGCGAGAGTGCGATCGACTAAATTTGAGACTTCTGCATTAGTGGAAACCGCAGATGACAAATCAGCCCAAAAATTCCTTAAATCGGTGCTGGCGACCGCGAAAGGACTGGCTGAGGGAATGTATTGCAAGGCTTGCACAGGTTCGGAGAGGGTTGGAGAAGCTGTGTTTTCTCGCGATGTCACTAAAGCAGTTTGAGCCAGCAATCCCCGTCGGTTGACTCCGACAGCAACTGCGAGGGAATTAAGAGAAACTTGGGGATTTTGCTCGGTTGCTGATTGCGGGATATTGACAAATGCTAAAGCGATTCTGCCTTTAGTTAGCTGCTGCAAAGCTTTTTGATATTCCGGGGTAGTGTTGAGATTTAGGTTTGCTGATTCAACGTTATTAATTGCATCTCGAATCACAATCGGGGTATTGGAAAATAAAACAAAACTTTGGTTATTCCCAGAATTTAAATTACCGACGATGGCTGCTGTTGCGAAGCTGGATGGCAACTTTGAAGTCGGCAGAGAAAACGGGTTAAAAGGCGAAAGTGAAGCAGATTTTTTCTGGGTTCTTGGTGCTTGTTTATAATTAATTCTCACGCCTTTATATATTTCCGACTGCACTGTTTTATCGCCACGAGATTGTTGGCGCCAGTAGGAGTCGAGAAATTGTTGGCTGCGATCGACATTTTGGGAGGAAACGGCCAGCAAAAACCCGGCTTGTTGGCCGTTGCTGCTGTCGCCATCGAAATCTGGCTTTGTGAGGGCGAGGGTAATTTCGTCACCTATCCAAGGTTGGATATCTCGACTGTAATCCAGGCCCGTATTGGCGAGGAAACTATTTTTGATTTGCTCAAATTCTGCGTGCGATCGACTTCTTTCTTCGGGAGTGGCAAAAACTTGTCGCAATGCTTCGAGGCGATCGGGATTTACCAGCATTGATGCTAACAAAGGTGCTTGTTTCGAGACAAACACAGCCGCAGCCGGAGTAGTTGTCGGCCCGCCAGCGAGCAAATTCAGGGGAGTTTGAGTTGTCAGCCAGTAAAAACCACCGGCACTCAAGCCTAAGAGTGCCAAGACGCCAGCAATGAGGAAAGAAAAGAACGATCGCAGCTTCATACAACAAGGACTAATGACCACAGTCTATTATTAACTAGAGTAGCGCATGACCGTAGCTGTCGGCAGATACTTTTTGTGGTGTTCGCAAAAAAAAAGGATAAACTAAAATATTCTCAAACTATAAAATCCCAGTAAAATGCTAACAATATCAACGCCCGCCGAACAGCGAGTTTTACTGCCAAATATCAGTTGGCATTTATATGAAAGCCTGCTAGCGGAACTGGGCAACAAACGTTCCACCAGAATTGCTTATCATCAAGGTCAATTAGAAATTATGGTGCCGCTACCGGAACATGAAAATCGCAACAGGCTGATCGATCGATTAATTGTAACTCTCATAGAAGAACTCAATCTGGAGTACAACCCCTTTGGATCGATGACTATTAAGAAACGCAAAAAAGCAGCCGGAAAAGAACCCGATTCATGTTATTATATCCAGAATGAAGCACTGGTCAGAGGGAGAACAGAATTAGACTTTGCTCAAGATCCGCCGCCAGATTTAGCACTAGAAATTGATATTACCAGCAGTTCCTTAAATCAATTTGATTTATATGCAGATTTAGGCGTACCAGAAATTTGGCGGTACGACGGACGAAGCATCAAGTTTTATCAATTGCAAAATGGCGAATATGCCGAGTGCAATTTTTCCCGGGCTTTCCCGATGCTACCGACTGCAAAAGTTGACGAATTTATTGATCGCTGTCAAACTACAGGTGCAACCACCGCAGTGCGAGAATTCCGGGAATGGGTAAACAATCAGTAATTGTGCAGAATCTACCACGGCACTCCTCGCGCATCGGAAAAATCTGCATCTAGAACCGCCCCCGGATCGAATACAGCATCAGTTAAATCAGCTTTTCTAAACGACGTTACCGACAATTTTTCTATTTCTTCAACAGCAATAAAAAAGCCGATCGCAGTTAACCCAAGAATTACCCCAGAAACCAAAAATAAGACAATTCCCCTGATAGTATCTCCGCCCAAAAATGTCACAATACCGCTAGCCCCGATCGCAGCAGCAGCCCCAGCCACAGCCCCCGCCACAATTCCCGCCTCGCCCCGAGTCGCAGCAATCGCCGTAGCAGCCGTTCCGGCCACCGCCACAGCCCCCGCATCCGCCCCGGCTATCAGTCCAGTCAAAGCCCCAGCCGCCGTCACTGTCACCGCCGTTACCCCAGCCCTAGCAATCAAATTTCTCACCCGCCTGCGGCTTTGTCCGGTTCTGACACCCTGAAAATTTGCCCCCCTCAAAATCGCCCCGGTGAAATTGCAGCCTCGAATGTCGCAACCGCTGAAATTCGCCCCTGACAAGTCAAGCCCTTTAAAAGAACGGTTCCGCAAGTTTTGGTTAGCAAAATTGAGATTTCGAGGTTGAGTCATTCGATTTTAGATTTTAGATTTTAGATTTTAGATTTTAGGTTAGCAACCCAAAGACCTAGGATTATAGATTTTAGATTATAGATTTTAGATTAACCAAGCACAGGGCATTTAGAATAAAGCCTGTGGTTTATAACGAGTTTCCATGTCTCCCATCTCCGAATCCCCTTTTTCCCCCGAACAAATTGCCGGTGAAAGACTCACACCTGAAGAATATGAAGAAATCGTTCAGCGTCTAGGTCGCCATCCTAATAAAGCTGAATTGGGAATGTTCGGCGTTATGTGGAGCGAACACTGCTGTTACAAAAATTCGCGGCCGCTATTAAAACAGTTTCCCACAGAGGGCGATCGAATTCTAGTCGGGCCCGGAGAAAATGCCGGCGTCGTAGACTTGGGAGAAGGCTTGCAACTCGCCTTCAAAATTGAATCGCACAACCACCCGTCAGCAGTCGAACCTTTCCAAGGTGCAGCAACCGGTGTCGGGGGGATTCTCCGCGATATCTTCACAATGGGAGCTCGTCCGATCGCACTTTTAAATTCCCTGCGTTTCGGCAACTTAGACGACGCTAAAACTCAGAGATTGTTCAAAGGCGTAGTATCGGGAATTTCCCACTATGGAAATTGCATCGGCGTTCCCACAGTTGGCGGGGAAGTTTACTTCGATCCTGCTTATTCCGGCAACCCATTAGTTAACGTCATGGCCTTGGGTTTAATGGAAACTCAAGAAATCGTCAAATCCGGGGCATCCGGTATCGGAAATCCAGTGCTTTACGTCGGTTCAACTACCGGGCGAGATGGCATGGGAGGAGCAAGTTTTGCCAGTGCCGAATTGACAGACAAATCAATGGACGATCGCCCCGCAGTCCAAGTAGGAGATCCATTTTTAGAAAAATCCTTAATTGAAGCTTGTTTAGAAGCATTCAAAACAGGTGCAGTCGTCGCCGCCCAAGACATGGGCGCTGCCGGAATCACCTGTTCCACATCAGAAATGGCAGCAAAAGGCGGGGTCGGCATTGAATTCGATTTAGACAAAGTTCCCGTTCGAGAAAGCGGCATGATTCCTTACGAATACCTGCTTTCGGAATCCCAAGAACGGATGTTGTTTGTGGCCCAAAAAGGACGGGAACAGGAATTAATCGATATTTTCCACAGATGGGGATTGCACGCGGTTGTAGCGGGGACAGTTATCGAAAAGCCGATCGTCCGAATTCTATTTAAAGGCGAAATCGCTGCCGAAATTACCGCAACTGCTTTGGCAGATAACACGCCTATTTATCACCGAGAACTGTTGACAGAGCCGCCAGAATATGCTAAAAAAGCATGGGAATGGACGGCGGATTCGCTGCCACAATCCACAGTTAAAGGTATCGAAATTAACGGCAATTTCCAAACTTGGAATCAGATTCTGCTGACGCTTTTAGATACTCCCACCATCGCTTCTAAACGCTGGGTTTATCGCCAATACGATCATCAAGTGCAAAACAATACTGTTGTTTTACCGGGAGGCGCTGATGCTGCGGTTGTCAGATTGCGTCCGCTAGAACCTTGCCAATCTTCTTTCGGTAACGGGCTAGAAGTACACCCCCTTGCTAAGGGGGATTTACTGAGAGAAAATGCTGTTTCTCTAGCTTCTGAAAGCAAACAGGAAGAAGAAGTAATTCCTCTATTTACAAAGGCACAAGGTAGGGAAACTCCAAAAGTTTCTCCCCCCCTTAGCAAGGAGGAAGCGCCCCTGGGGATGATTCCTGGAGTTGCTGCAACGGTTGATTGCAATTCTCGTTATGTTTATCTCGATCCTTATGAAGGTGCCAAAGCAGTCGTAGCGGAAGCAGCGAGAAATTTAAGTTGTGTGGGTGCTGAACCTCTCGCAGTTACTGATAATTTGAATTTTGGCAGTCCTGAAAAGCCGATCGGATATTGGCAGTTAGCCTCAGCTTGTCGCGGAATTGCTGATGCTTGTCGGGAGTTGGGAACGCCTGTGACTGGAGGCAATGTTTCTCTTTACAATGAAACGGTTGATACTGAGGGGAATCCTCAACCAATTTATCCGACTCCGGTAATCGGAATGGTGGGGTTAATTCCCGATTTGAAGAAGATTTCCGGCCAAGCTTGGCTAAAGAAAGGTGATTTAATTTATGTGCTGGGAATGGGGGAATCATCTCCAAATCCAGAACTTCCATCGGAAAGCTCAAAAATCGAAACTTCTCCTACTCTCGGAGGTTCGGAATATTTAGCGGCAATTCACGGAATTGTAGCTGGGAAGCCGCCAAGGATAGATTTTGAGTTAGAAAGAAAAGTGCAATCGGTTTGTCGCGATGGAATTCGGCAAGGTTGGGTATGTTCTGCCCATGATTGTGCGGAAGGTGGAATTGCGATCGCCCTCGCGGAATGCTGTATCTCTGCTAAAATGGGTGCGGAAATTCATCTCAGTTGTAATTCAGCAAATGTCGGTCGCTGGGATGAAATTTTGTTTGGTGAAATGGGCAACTGCATTGTAGTTTCAGTCGCACCAAAAAATCAAGAAGTTTGGGAGTCTTACCTGCAAGAACATTTGACAAAAATGTGGCAGAAAATTGGTTTAGTTTGCTGTGCTGAATCACCTTTGCGGGTTGTGATTGCTGACAATCAAGCGTTAATTGAGGTTTCGATGGGTGATATGGGCGATCGATTCTATAATGCGATCGAGCGTCGGATTGCATCTGTTTGACAACATGAAGTTTCGATCCTCCTAAATCCCCCTTAAAAAGGGGAGTAGGGGCTGACTTTGAATACTCTTGTCCCCCCCTTCTTAAGGGGGGCTAGGGGGGATCTCCGGGTTTAAAACACACCCTAGAGCCCCAACTTCTTACAAAATTCACGATTCTTAGAAAAACCTATAACAGAAGTCGGGGTTCTGAGACACTATACAATATAAACAATATCATTCCTCAAATAAATGATTTGCTGTATCAATCCCGACTGCCCCAATCCTCAAAACCCCGACGGGCAAACATATTGCATCAGTTGTGGCCTTGAACTCGTACCCATCCTGCGAAATCGTTTCCGCATGATCAAACTCCTCGGTCAAGGTGGCTTCGGTCGAACCTATTTAGCAGAAGATATTGATAGACTAAATCAACCCTGTGTCGTTAAACAATTAGCACCCGATGTCCAGGGAACTTGGGCGATAAGCAAAGCGGTAGAATTATTTCAGCAAGAAGCTAGACAACTGCAACAGCTAGGACAACATCCCCAAATTCCATCACTAGATGCCTACTTTGAAGACAACAAATATTTGTATCTCGTACAGCAGTTTGTTGATGGGGATAATTTGTTGACGCTTTTCCAAAATCAGGGAATTTGGCAAGAAAGCCAAGTTAAGCAACTATTACTCGAACTTCTACCTGTTCTCAAGTTTATTCACGAACAAAAAATTATTCACCGAGATATCAAGCCTGAGAATATTATGCGCCGTCGCAGCGACGGTTTGTTAATGCTAATTGATTTCGGAGTTTCCAAACAGTTGTCGGGAACAGTGATATCGCGACAGGGAACGCAAATTGGTTCGCATGGTTATGCACCGCTTGAACAAATGCAAGGGGGTGAAGCTTATGCAGCCAGCGATTTGTTTAGCTTGGGGGCGACGGCTTTTCATCTACTGACGGCGGTACATCCTTATGGTTTGTGGACGGAACACGGTTATAGTTGGACTGCAAATTGGCAGCAACATTTGAAGAGTCCCATAGACAAGGAATTGGAATTGATTTTATCTAAGTTGTTGGCAAAAGATATCCAACAGCGCTATCAATCAGCAGAGGAAGTTTTAATAGATTTTCAACGTCAGTCAAGACAAACTCCCGCACCGATACCACCTCCCACAATTCCTGTGATTCCACAGCACTCTTTGCCGTTACCAACTAAGACAACAAGGCGAGGTTTATTGCAATTAGCTGGTTTTGCTGGGGGAGGATTTGCATTAGCTGTGCTGAGTCAAAGTTTGTTGAACAACAAATCTTCTTCATCTTCACCCAATCTTCCACCTTCATCCAACAAGGGGGCTCCATCTCCTAAATCATCAGCTCAAAAATCATCTCCAAAAACTACAGCCACAAGTTCATCGCCAAAACCATCTCCACAATCTGTAGCAGAAAGTCCATCGCCAAAACCATCTCCAAAACCCACACCAGAAACTCAAACACCTAAACCATCTTCTAATGCTTTAAAAAGCTTTACTTTTGAAACTGTGACCGTCAACTCAACGGGGGAAATCGCCAACCGCCGTCAAGGAAAAGTACAGGCTTTTATAGAAAATATGGGGAATGGTATTACTCTAGACATGGTAGCAATTCCTGGCGGCAGTTTCGTGATGGGTTCCCCCGATACGGAAGCCGGACGAAGTAGTTATGAAGGGCCGCAGCGTACCGTGAATATCCCTGCTTTTTTTATGGGTAAATATGAGATAACTCAAGAACAATACCAAGCGGTGATGGGAAATAACCCTTCTGAGTTCAAAGGTGCGAAACTTCCTATCGAAAAAGTAAGCTGGAATGATGCTGTGGAATTCTGCAAGCGGCTTTCTAAAAAAACAGGCAAGACTTATCGCTTACCTTCAGAAGCAGAATGGGAATATGCTTGCCGCGCCGGAACTAAAACACCTTTCTATTTTGGTGAAACAATTACCCCGGATTTAGTTAATTATAATGGCAATAATCCCTACGCTGGGGCATCAAAGGGAGTTTACCGCAAACAAACAACTGATGTCGGAAGTTTTTCACCCAATGCTTTTGGACTTTATGATATGCACGGAAATGTTTGGGAATGGTGCAGTCATCTCGACAACGATCAAAGCGATCGCCGGGTGCGGTGTGGCGGTTCCTGGAAAGACTCTGCGGTGAATTGTCGCAGTGCGTATCGTCTTAGCAATTTGGCGGGCGATCGTTACTCAGACATCGGTTTTCGCGTGGCTTTGGTTTCCGCGTAGCGAGTTGAAGCCGTAATGTGCGTCGCCCGAAACAATCTGCAAGTTCGATCGACAATTTCACAGCGACCCACCACAAATTAGTAATGTGCGTCGCCCGAAACAATCTGCAAGTTCGATCGAGAATCTCGCAGCGACGCACCCTACAAATTAAACTGAAAAACTTATCTGCTCCGTGCTATTGCCATAACTTGCCGCGCCAAAATAGACTTTACATGGCCGCACAGATTCCCATGATGATATAGTAGGTCAATTTTATGAATAAGTCAAGCTCGATCGCCCTTAAATCCTAATATTTGAAAAAGCCCGTCAAGCAAGTTTATAATTTATTTTCCATTGCACGATCGCCTATTTCTTCGTTCCCCTCTGCTGGGACGAGAGTTTGACTCTTAAGCGATTTCAAGAGACTGTTGGCGAATTTAAAAATGGTTTTACCCCTCACCCCTAAAAATAGTGGCTCTGGACTAAATATTTAATTAACCATATAGCTATTAACTAGCCAGATCGAACCAAAATGCTGCATTCCAGATGTGAGGGGTAACACCCTTGGCGAATTCGCCAACAGTATTTTTCTATCACCGAATCCCTCGCCTGCCGTTAATCAAGGTTAGTATAGGATTTGGCGGCGATCGATACTACAATGCCATTAAACGCCGCATCGCTTCTGTCTGAAATGCTACACGAGTTGGAAATAATGACAGATCCGTGGCAAGATTAAGGGAATGTTAAGTTATGCGACGCTTTCGCAAACAAGATTTCCCGCTGAAACTGTCCCCCTAACCCACCTTCCCCATTAGGAACCCACCCATCTATGATTCCCAACCATTCCTTCGCGGCTGACGAGCATTCTAGCAAACCCGACAAGCCCGAGGAAGCTTGTGGCGTTTTCGGTATCTACGCACCGGGTGAAGATGTCGCCAAGTTGACCTACTTCGGTTTGTATGCTTTGCAGCACCGCGGTCAGGAATCAGCAGGAATTGCCACCTTTGAAGGTGAAAAAGTCCACCTGCACAAAGATATGGGACTGGTTTCCCAAGTCTTTAACGAATCGAGTTTAGGTCACTTGCCCGGTAACTTAGCAGTAGGCCACACTCGCTACTCTACTACCGGCTCGTCGCGGGTTGTCAACGCTCAACCTGTTGTCGTCGAAACCCGTTTGGGAAGTCTCGCATTGGCACATAACGGGAATCTTGTCAATACCAAAGAATTGCGGGAAGAATTGCTGTCTCGGAAGTGCGAATTTGTCAGCACGACGGATTCAGAGGCGATCGCAGTGGCGATCGGTTCCGAGGTAGACAAGGGCAAAGACTGGCTGGAAGCAGCGATCAGCGCCTTTGCTATGTGCCAAGGAGCCTTTAGTTTGACGATCGCTACCCCCAAAGGCGTGATGGGAGTCCGCGACCCCCAGGGCGTCCGCCCCTTGGTAATTGGCATCCTCCCCACAACTCCGGTACGATACGTTTTAGCATCGGAAACTTGTGGCTTGGATATTATCGGTGCTGAATTTTTGCGGGACGTAGAACCGGGAGAATTAGTTTGGATTACAGAGGAAGGTATGGCTTCCTTCCACTGGAGTCAGCAGCAAAAGCGCAAACTTTGCATCTTTGAAATGATCTATTTTGCTCGCCCCGATAGCCAAATGGAAGGTGAAAGTTTATACAGCTACCGCCTGCGGATCGGGCGTTTGTTGGCAGCAGAATCTCCGGCTGATGCGGATATAGTTATCGGCGTTCCCGATTCTGGAATCCCGGCAGCGATCGGCTTTTCTCAAGCTTCCGGCATTCCTTACGCCGAAGGATTGATTAAAAACCGCTACGTCGGGCGCACTTTTATTCAGCCGACTCAGACAATGCGGGAGTCAGGAATTCGCATGAAACTCAACCCTCTCAAAGATGTGTTGGAAGGAAAGCGAGTAATTATTATCGATGATTCGATCGTGCGCGGCACTACCAGTCGCAAAATAGTCAAAGCCTTGCGGGATGCGGGCGCAACGGCAGTTCACATGAGAATTTCTTCGCCGCCGGTGACACATCCTTGTTTCTACGGGATCGACACCGACAATCAAGATCAGTTGATTGCTGCTACTAAGTCAGTCGCAGAAATCGGCGTCCAAATTGGGGTAGATTCTTTGGCTTTCTTGAGTTGGGATGGAATGCTGAAGGCGACGAACGAAGACCCGATGAGTTTTTGTTCTGCCTGCTTCACTGGTGATTATCCGATCGACGTTCCAGAAGTGGTAAAACGGTCTAAGCTCATATTAGAAAAAGCTGGAACCTAGAAAATCAAAAAGTGGGAAAGCGATCGCCAGTCACTTTCCCCAATTTAGAGATTTTCAAGTTTTTCTGGTAAGTCATTGCCAGAATGTGTGTAGAAATGTTACATTAACTTAGCTTTAGCAATTATTGCAGAATTTGTGAACTGTAGTGAACATTCGCTTGGGTACAACTTGTGTGAAACCCAACCCTCGAATTGGAGATTGAAGATTGGAGGATTGGAGATTGGAGATTTGAGATTTGTGCTTGAATCTAAAATCGCCAATCTAAAATCGATGGTTTTTCCCTACACTCTCGCTCACAATTCCTGCTCGAAAGGCTGTATGCTACCTGCAGACTGGAGGTAGTTCCTCCAGATGTCCACTCTCAGATGGAAGTCGCATTTCGCACCAACAACGGGCACATGAGATTTTTTCAGATAACAGGGTCGATCGCACTAATTTTTCCCACACAAGTATTCCACAAGCCAACTTGCTTGAGAATCGCGGACGGGCTAATCCTGCGAACTAAAGAACTTTAGAAACCCTTGCAGAGTAAAAATATGGCTCCTTGCAGGTTGAATGTTACCTCACCTGCATAGGGATACAACCCCCCGACTAATGTCGGGAAGAGCCAAAAAATTTAGATCTTAGTTAAGCCCCCAGATTCATCTGTGGAGTGAATCTAAAATCTAAAATCTAAAATCTAAAATCGATTGACTGTTACAAGGCGGAATGCGGTTTCTCAAGTCAGCTTAAATCGGAAACTTCGTGCAATCAAATACTGTTCTCAATCCCCCGAGCAATCAAGACTCGTTCTCTCGTACAACAGAGTTACCTTTTACTCTTCAAGATATCAAGGCAGCCATTCCAGCCCACTGTTTTGAGCCCTCGGCATGGAAATCTCTGGCTTATTTCTTTTTAGATCTTGGAATTATCGCAGGTTTGTATGCGATCGCCTACACCGTAGATTCCTGGCTCTTTTACCCAATCTTTTGGTTGATGCAGGGAACCATGTTTTGGGCATTATTTGTAGTGGGCCACGACTGCGGACACGGTTCATTTTCTAAGAGCAAATGGCTCAACAACCTGATCGGACACCTCTCCCACGCTCCAATTCTCGTGCCCTTCCACGGTTGGCGGATTAGTCACAGAACCCACCACGCAAATACAGGCAGCTTAGATAACGATGAAAGCTGGTATCCGGTATCGGAGAGCAAATACAATCAAATGCCTTGGTACGAAAAGCTGGGACGCTTTTATTTGCTGTTATTTGCCTATCCAATTTATCTATTTCGCCGATCGCCCGATCGGGTAGGTTCTCACTTCATGCCCGGTAGCCCGATTTTCCGTCCCTCCGAAAAATGGGATGTGTTGACGAGTTCCGCATCCTTGGTACTGATGGTAGGCTTTTTAGGCGCGCTAACATATCAGTTTGGTTGGCTGTTTTTACTCAAGTTCTACTTAGTTCCCTATGTAGTGTTCGTGATGTGGCTGGATTTGGTAACATTCCTGCACCACACAGAAGCCGATATTCCTTGGTATCGCGGTAAAGATTGGTCTTTCTTGAAAGGTGCATTGTCTACGATCGATCGCGACTACGGAATCATCAATTCCATCCATCACGATATCGGCACCCACGTAGCCCACCACATTTTCTCGACCATGCCGCACTATCACTTGAAGGAAGCAACGGAAGCCATCAAGCCAGTGTTGGGCGATTATTATCGCAAGTCAACCGAGCCAATTTGGAAGAGCTTTATTCGCTCTTACTGGGATTGTCATTTTGTCTCGGATACAGGTTCTGGAGTTTACTACGAATCACCTAACAGTCGGCGATCGGCTGAAGTTAAGTAGCTTAAATAAACAATAGAATACGCAAAAACCCGGCTTCTTACAGAAACCGGGTTTTTCATTATTTTTGGGCGTGTTTCATTAGATGTTCCACATCTGGAGGTGTAACAAGCCGCCCCAAACCCAGAGTGGGTAAAAATGCAGCCGAATTATAGTAAAAAAAGATAGGGAGTCAAATCGTTACACGGTCGCTTATGCCCAAAATAAATGTTATCAATATTTTATCAGACTCACTTACAAAAACTACTGACACCAGCCCAGTTTCTTTTACGGACAATCTTGTTGAACTTGATACAAGAGCGAGAAACAAGTGAGGTTAGAGCGACTGGTGAAAGTATTTATAGCCTTTCTCAGAAAGATGAGGTATCATGTTACTGACACTCACTCGTGAGGGTCAAACAGAGAAGATCAGCTCAAATGAACTATAATTACATGGTTCAGTAAAGCCACGCGAAAGCCATACCACACATAATAGCATTTTTTTGACAGCACGCGATGGTTGATTAACAACACGTTTACTTGTACCCAACTTCATACATTGTTAAAAATGAAAGCTTATTCGATTGATTTTAGGCAAAAAATCCTTGATACTTATCATGCTGAACCCATTTCACAAAAAGCAATAGCTAAGCGTTTTTCTGTAGCCCTGAGTTTTGTACAAAAATTGCTTAAACAATATCGTGAAACAAAAAACATTACTCCGAGAACTGACCGATGTGGAGTCAAAGGCAAACTCAATGCGGAGCAACTACTCATCGAGTGCCCAATTGATTGAAGAAAATAATGATGCAACTCTTGAAGAACTCCGTTATTTACTTTATGGAAAACTCGGATTTTCCGTTAGTAGAGCTACGTAAGGATTCAGGTCTAAAAAAGGGGAATAAGCTCAGGCCGAGGAAAGTCACAAGAATGGGCAGAAATAGCCTCACGGAAAAAAGTCATTACTGAGCGAGCTTGAAAACGACAGGTTTGAATCACACTAAGTAGATCAGCCGTTTCCTCAAATCGCTTCATCGAACGAGAGCCACCAGACACTTTCCGTTTCGTTACAGCTAGCCGTAGAGAACGTTCGGCTTTATTATTATCAGGAGGAACCGAGGGGTCATTGAGAAAATACCACCATTGTTCTGCCTTATCCCGTAAGGATTTTAGTAACAGACCTGCGGCATAACCAACTTGGTTCAACCAAGTCGCCAAAGCAAGATTCAATCGTATTTTGAAATCAGTTGCCCACGAGTCGTAGGTGAGTTTATCCTTAGTCTTTCGCCAGGAGTCATGGGCGATAAAAGCTTCATCTATTAATGACAGAAATATTTGAGCGACTGCTGCATTATTATTGCCAGGAAGTCCCAGCACTTTCTTAAAATGCCGTCGTAAATGGGCGAGACATTTCTGTTGGGCTGTGATTGTGCCACCATTATAAACACTGAAATCATCTGAGCTTAAGACTCCAGCAAATTCTGTACCCAGCATTGTTTCCAATTCCACGCGTCCCCTGGTATCTGCGGCATGGAATAAACAGAATCCCTCTCCACTAGCTGTCCATAACCATTCTTTAACTCCCATGACACACCGGGGGTGTTTCATCTACATGAACGTTTGATTGAAGAGGTGCCCATTCCCACAGTGCTTTAATCGCTGGCTTGACTGCTGCTGCTACTCGTTGATTTGTTTTTTGGAGTGTTCCTACTCCCACTTCTATCCTGCCGAGTTCCCACAACAATTCAGTCAGCTTTTCGTAGGAAAGATGCCCATAATTACCTAGCCAGACTAATAGTGCTTGCAGATTAACACTTAAGTCTTGTCCTGGAACTATTCAAGCGGGGTGGTTCTCCTCTAACTACTGCACCACATTCGAGGCATTTACACGATTGTGTCTGATATTCAACGACTTCGATTGGTTTTGCTACTAGACTTGCTACTTGCTGAGAGTGGATGTTAATTACTTGACTTAATTCTTTACTACCACAATTGAGACAGATACTGGGTGAGCTAATTTCGGTTCTGTCTACTCGTCCA
>NZ_JAUBQH010000157.1:0-1498 GCF_036701145.1 Microcoleus sp. Pol17C6 | reverse complement strand
CTGGAGTTTAGACTAAAAAACGATCGCATCTAAAAGTAGCTGCCTTTCAACAGAAGGCAAGTTATTGCTCAAAAACTCAAAAGAGAGGAGATTAAACAACTAATCTTGAAGACTTTTTGCGTCGAGAAACCCGTTTCTTGACAGTGGGATATCGCGGTGCCTTAGTCCGTACCTTTCCTGTTTCCCAGCCCGGAGATTTTCCCCTATGTTTAGGTGGTTTCGTAGGAGTACCAATGTCAACTAAAACCGATAACATTGATTGGGCAACACGTCCAGGAGTTAAATCGATCGTAGCAGACTGCCAAGGCAGTCGATGTTCGAGAACTAAATCCCTAGCCAGCCAGAGTTGCCAACTCATCAACGGCATTAAATCACTCCAACGCTCAGATTGTTCGGGAGTTCTCAAGTTAGGCAATGTCCAATGTAATCGTTGCTTAGCAAACCGATACCAATGATCCACTCCAAAACGTCGTAAATACTTCAACCAAACAGTTTCTAAGGGTAGAGCTCGTTCTCCCACCCAAACCAACCACAAGGGTGGAAACGGCTGACCGCTTGACATGGGATTCATTCTTTCGACGAGGATTAAATTAACAGGATGTCCCGGCGCACGATAAAAATGTAAGTCAAGCCATTGACTGACTCGGACTTGTCCCAACTGTGGATGTTCATCAATTTCAATCACAGTATCCGTTTCGAGCCATGTGGTTGGGTCATTGAGTCTCATTTTGAACCCGTGTTTCCGTGGTCTACCGCGACCACTATAGGCTGGTGGTGCCGACCACAAACAGGCATTCTTTCGGACTCTCATTAAGCAATCAGCTTGAATATCTGCTTGGGCTAATACCCAAGTTGCATTGCCATATTCTCGATCTAAGACTGCTAATACTGGGTTGACGCTCTGTTGACAGACAAGTTTGAGTTGGGAAGCTGCTTGAAGTATGGGCGAAGACCCACTACTAATTCGTTCATGGAGTAGGGGTAAGGCCCAACTTCCATGAGCTTCAGGTATCCAGGCAATTGTACTGTAGCCCTGTCCGATAATTACGCCCCCCTGATATTCATGGGTTCTGTCTTTTAAGGTTTTAGCGTCTGGTCTCCCCCATACAGTA
Organism: Microcoleus sp. Pol17C6; assembly: GCF_036701145.1. Lineage (NCBI taxonomy): Bacteria > Bacillati > Cyanobacteriota > Cyanophyceae > Oscillatoriales > Microcoleaceae > Microcoleus > Microcoleus sp. Pol17C6. The sequence continues at coordinate 386 of NZ_JAUBQH010000157.1, read as the reverse complement.
CGATCAATCGCCACTAATATATGTTCTGTTGCGGGTACTTGCTGTTCTAATTGCTCTCGATACAACTCCATCAGTTTTTTTCGGTCAGGTCTACAGTCTTGTAAGGCTTCATAGATACTTGACCATTGTCGATTGAATAGCGGGCTGAGTGAAAATTCTGCCAAACAAGACGCATTCCTGGTGGTCATCACTGCATCCATCAGCTCGAATGTGGCATCTTTCGCTCGCACCAATAATTCGTATGCTGCTTGACGAAAGTCCTTTAATCGTTCACTGTTCATTGAGGGAGTCAATAGGTTTTATTTTTCACCCTCATTCTCTCCCGGCGCGGTGGCTCAAGTCCTGCTTTTGCCACCCTTCTCTCTTTTTTAGTCTAAACTCCAGTA